>CAXPOA010000267.1:0-10184 GCA_964218505.1 Luminiphilus sp. | reverse complement strand
GGCGGGCGCTTTTTTGGCGACTGCTTTTTTCTTGGCGGGCGCTTTTTTGGCGACTGCTTTTTTCTTGGCGGGCGCTTTTTTGGCGACTGCCTTTCTCTTGGCAGGTGCTTTCTTGGCTACCGCTTTTTTCTTAGCAGGTGCTTTCTTGGCGACTGCCTTTCTCTTGGTAGGTGCTTTCTTGGGTGTCGCTTTTTTCACAGGAGTTTTCTTCTTGACCACGGATTTTTTGGCGGCGGCTTTTTTGGCTACCGGCTTTTTCTTGCGTGCCGGCGCTTTGACAGCTTTCTTGGCCGCAGGTTTTTTCTTGGAGGGTTTCGTCTTTACCTTTGCTTTTTTGGTTGGCATGTCGATTTCCTGATCATGTATGACGTGTTAGCGCCCGGGTTCAGTACCGCCGTTCAAGCCTCTGAGGGAAGATCACCCCCCGCTCGGGGCACGCAAGCTACCAGATAAGTGTAGTTAGCGCCAGCGCTGTTTTTCCAAGCGGCCTCCGGGTCTCCCAGAGCCCTTTTTTGGTGCTCGTTTACCAGGGATTTTGCTTGTTACTATACCCCTTGGAGGCTTTATGGATTTCACGCCGCTTCACGCAGCTACGTTAATTAAGCGCTACAAACGCTTTCTTGCCGATGTAAGGCTTGCTGATGGACGCGAGGTGACGGTCCATTGCCCCAACACGGGAGCCATGACGGGTTGCGCTGAGCCCGGAATGCCTGTCTGGCTTTCGCACCATTCAGATCCCAAGCGCAAGCTAGAGTGGACGTGGGAACTTGTTGATACCGGTGCGGGCCTAACCTGTATCCACTCGGCGCTTGCCAACAGGGTCGTCCAAGAGGCCATTGAGGCAGGATTTTTCACAGGTTTCCCAGCGGTTGAGACGCTAAAGAGAGAGGTCAGCTATGGGGAGGGATCTCGCGCAGATTTTTGTCTTTTATCCGGACACTCGCGATTGATGGTTGAGGTCAAGGCGGTGACTTGGGTTACCGCGAGGGGGTTAGGGTTGTTCCCAGATACCGTCAGTAAGCGAGCACTAAAGCATGTTCGCGAGCTTGTGGAGGTGATCAAAGGGGGAGATAGAGCTGCCTTGGTGTTCTGCTCCTTCAATGATCATATAGGCCGAATAGCGCCCGCCGCCTCGATAGATCCGCTTTATGCCGAGGCGGTCCGAGAGGGAGTCGCACAGGGGCTGGAACTCTACGGACTTGGGGTAGACATAAGTATTGACGGGCTAGAGCCCAAGCAAGAGATTCCGGTTGGGATGTGGGAGGATGCGCCGGATCCATGAATCGTGATAGCGAACTGTCAGCGTCGATCCTGAGGGCTATTGGTCTTGATGCCGACCACCTCAAGCCTGTTGACGGCACGATCATGGCATCCTCTGGGGCCGCTGAGGCGTTTTGGCGTCTGAAGTCTCGGGCGGAGGGCGCTGGTATCGCATTAAGGATTGCGTCAGGTCATCGAGATTATGGGCGTCAGCTTGCGATTTTTAACGACAAGATGATGGGTGCGCGCCTAGTGTTGTCTGAAGATGGTCTTCCGCTTTGCAGGAACGATTACACGGACTGGGACTGGCTGCAGGCGGTGTTGCGCTTCTCGGCATTGCCCGGGTTATCGCGGCATCATTGGGGAACTGATTTCGATGTCTGGGATGCGGCCGCAGTATCGGATGATTATCGCTTGGCTCTCGTGTCTGCTGAATACCTACCCGGTGGCCCGTTTCATCGCTTCAGCTGCTGGTTCTCTGAACGTGAAGCCCGCCAGGAAAGTGAAAGTTTTTTCAGGCCTTATGAGACTGACACCGGCGGTGTCGCTCCCGAGCCTTGGCATATCAGCTTTCGCGGCTCAGAAGAACCAAAGCCAGAAGACCTAGTTCAGCCGCTCACACGTCTCTGGTCCACCGGCACCCTGGCTGGGATTAACTGCTCATTCCCGCCATTGGCGTACGCATCGCTGGTAGTGGACCATGCAGATGAGTTACTCGATCGTTACGTGGTTATTAACCGACCCTAGTGGTCTCAAAGCGAGGCTATTAACAGTTCAGTCGGTGTTGCGCAGTAGATCCCCATAATGGGTTTCATAATCTGCTCTTGCAGCCGCAATTACCCGAAGGGCTTCCTCGCGTCCGTATACATGGTCAACCCGGATGTTGATGTCTTTACCCGGGACCATCTTGTAGGTTGAAAAATAATGTTGCAGGCGCTCAGTCTTGATGGGCGGGAGATCTGTAATATCGTCAACGCCGCCCCAAATGTTGTCTCCTTCCAGGACGGCAATGATTTTGTCATCTGCCTCACCCCCATCAATCATTTGGATGCCGCCAACAACTCGTGCGTTCAAAAGAATATCGGCGCGGGTGATAAGCCGCTCAGAAAACACACAGATATCGAGAGGGTCCCCGTCAGCGATCTCCGCATGTTCACATCTTTTTGCGACCTCTTCGGCGCAGTAAGTCCTTGGAATGAATCCGTAAAGGGCCGGTGGTGTGGCAGTGGTCCGTTGGGGTCGATCAACGACTAGAAATCCGGTGTTTTTATCGAGCTCATACTTCACCGTGTCACTAGGCAGCATCTCGATGTAGGCCTGAACTGTCCCTGTTTCAGCACCGCCCTCAGGGAACGGTTCCAACCCATGCCATGGGTGGCGTCTATAGGCCGAAAAGGGTTCATCACGATACATCTCATCGTCTCCAGTTAGGGAATAGGGTCTTTGTGTTTGGGCGCGTGACCCTTTCAGGGGGGCCCGCGGGCCGCGATTCTATCGGAACGACAGGTCTACTGCCAGTCAAGGCCGGCGGATTGCACGTCCCGTGATTTCACATCGGCGGCAATCGCTTTGGTACCAGCAGATTTTTCAGGGTGATGTAGTCGGGAAGCCCTCGTGTGTAATCGGGGTAGGCTTCCCCTTGAATGAGGGGTTCAAAGTAGCGGCGGGCTTTATCTGTAATGCCAAATCCATCTCGGGTGATAAAACTGCGCGGCATTTTTTTCTCCCGGTTGGCGACCTTGCCGAGATCCGCCTCGATTATCTGCCATCGGTAACGTGATCCCTCCAGTCTCTGGATGGCAGGCATGACCGCATTTTTCCCGGCCAGGGCCATTTCTACCGCGGCCTTGCCCACCGCATAAGCCTGGTCGACGTCCACTTGGCTGGCAATATGGCGCGCCGATCGCTGGAGATAATCAGACACTGCCCAATGGTATTTGTAACCCAGTGCCGAATTAATCATGGCGGCGAGTGTCGGTGCGACGCCACCCAGCTGTGCATGCCCGAAAGCGTCTCTGGTACCAGTATCACTCAAGAATTTTCCATCGGCTGTTTGTGCTCCTTCGGAAGCGACGATCACGCAATATCCATCCCGCTCTACGTTGCTCTTAACTTTTGCGAGAAATGCTTTTCGATCAAAAGCCACTTCGGGGAAGATGATGATTTGGGGGGCATCGCCGCGGTTGCGGGCAGCCAGCCCAGCCGCCCCTGCTATCCAGCCTGCATGGCGCCCCATGACCTCCAGAATAAATACTTTGGTGGATGTTTCGCACATCGATGCTACGTCGAGTGCGGCCTCTCGTGTGGAAACGGCAACATATTTAGCGACTGAACCAAAGCCCGGGCAGTTATCGGTTATCGGTAAGTCGTTATCAATGGTTTTGGGGACGTGAATGGCCGTCAGATCGTAACCCATTTTTTTCGACAGCTGGGATACTTTCAGACATGTGTCTGCAGAGTCACCGCCGCCGTTGTAAAAAAAGTAGCGGATATTGTGCGCCCTGAAGACGTCGATAAGGCGTTCGTATTCGGCGCTGTTGTCATCGATATTACGCAGTTTGTAACGGCAGGATCCAAAAGCCCCCGATGGAGTTGAGGCGAGCGCGCGGATTGCCCGACTCGATTCTCTTGAGGTGTCAATGAGTTCCTCACGAAGTGCGCCAATGATGCCGTTCCGGCCTGCGTAGACCTTTCCAATTCCCCTTTTGTGGAGTCGGGCGGTCTCTATGACCCCGCAGGCGGAGGCGTTGATAACGGCAGTAACGCCACCAGATTGGGCGTAGAAAGCGTTCGCTTTTGGCATAGCGTGTTCTCTTTGGGGGGGGTAAACACTTTGTCTGGGGCAAAGGTAGACCCGAATTAGACGTGATGCAAATGCCGTCTCCCTGCGCGCCCGTGCTAAGCTCGGTGCAACACCCAAGAGAGCAGGTTAGTGGCAAATCACATTCATATTCTGGGCATATGCGGGACCTTTATGGGGGGGCTTGCGCTGCTTGCTAGAGAGCTTGGGCACCAAGTCACCGGATCGGATGCCAATGTCTACCCGCCGATGAGCACGCAGCTCGAGGCTGCGGGAATTGAGCTGATGGAGGGGTACTCTGCTGATAATCTTGCCGGGGAGCCTGACTTGGTTGTGATTGGCAACGCCCTGTCCAGGGGGAACCCTGAGGTGGAGGCGGTGTTGGATAGAGGCCTGCCTTATCTGTCTGGACCCCAGTGGCTTGGTGAGTACATATTGCCGGGGCGCTGGGTGCTCGCGGTCTCGGGGACCCATGGAAAAACGTCGACCTCAAGCATGCTGGCCTGGCTGCTGGAAAAGGCGGGCATGGCTCCTGGATTTCTGATTGGCGGGGTGCCCCAGAATTTTGGCCTTTCCGCCCGTTTGGGTGGGACTGATTTTTTCGTCATAGAAGCGGACGAGTACGACACAGCTTTTTTTGACAAGCGCTCAAAATTTGTCCACTACCGCCCCAGGACATTGGTGATTGGCAATCTGGAATTTGATCACGCCGATATTTTCCCGGACTTGGCTGCCATAGAGACCCAGTTTCATCATTTGGTTCGCTGTGTTCCTCAGTCCGGCCAAATTATCAGGCCCGAGTCCGAGGCCATTGACCGTGTGATGGCGCGTGGTTGTTGGACACCTCAGCAACAGCTCGGGTTTGCCTCGACTGACGACTGGCAGATTCTGCTGCACAGGGAAGATGGCACCGAGTTTGCGGTTCGTGATCCCCACGGGAACACGACGGAATTTCGTTGGTCTCAACTTGGTCGGCACAATCTTGCCAACGCGTGCGGCGCAATCGCCGCCGCACATCATGTTGGGGTTACGGTGTCAGATTGTGTTGACGCCATGGAGTCTTTCCAAGGTGTCAAAAGAAGGCTGGAACTTCGGGGAACCCCCGGTGGGGTCAGCGTCTACGATGATTTTGCCCATCACCCCACGGCAATAGAAAGCACATTGGCCGCGGTCCGTCAGCATCAACCTGGTAAAAAACTTGTGGCCGTTATTGAACCCCGATCGAACACAATGCGCTCGGGCGTCCACGGGGGAGAACTGATCGCTGCTACCGAGTCCGCCGATCAGATTTTCTGGTATCAGTCCCCGGACATGAGTTGGTCTCTCGCAGATATCGTAGAGACCAGCGCACGACCCACGGCGGTTTTATCGACCATTGATGAGCTGGTCGCGGCAACGGCCGACGCTGTTGGGCCGGGAGATACGGTGGTTATCATGAGCAACGGCGGCTTTAACCAGTTTCACGAGCGGTTGCTCGCTTTTCTCGAGAATCGCTGAAGTCCACATCAATGCGGAGATATGCATGTTGTCAATCTATCGGCGGTTAATCATTGACCGTGCGCTGTTGCTGCTGGTTATCACTGCCGTGTTGGCGACGCTGGCCATGCTGCAGATTGGTAACACCCGACTCGATGCGTCCTCAGATGCCTTGTTGTTACAGGGTGACCCCGATCTAGCCTATTTTCGTGAGACAAGCAGGAATTACTCATCGAGTGAATTTCTGATTTTAACCTGGCAACCCCCCGGCGATCTTCTCTCCCCGGACTCCCTAGAACCCCTGAGCGGTATTACTCAAGAGTTGCAACGAATTCCCGGAGTATCCAGCGTCACGAGCTTGCTGGACGTGCCTTTGCTCGAAAGTCCGCCCCTTTCTCTGTCGGACCTTGCCAAAACCGATGCATTGCCAACCTTATCCGACCCCAACGTTGACAGGACGCTGGCCTATCGGGAGCTGACAACGAGCCCGGTCTACCGCAACCTGCTCGTCGGCGAGTCCGGTGATGTCACGGCCATACAAGTCACTCTGACGTCCAATCCCCTTGTGCAGCAACTCCTGGATGAGCGCGAGGAACTCCGAGCTCTCGCCCGGCTCGGCGAGTTGGGCGACGCTCAAAATCGGTTGGACGACGTCGAGGCTCAATATGACGCATTGATAGCGATCGAGACTGACGAGCGCGCTGCTCTTGTTGCGTCGGTGCGCGCCGTCGCCGACCGATACAAACCCTATGCAGAGATTTTTGTTGGTGGCGTACCCATGATAGCGGCCGATATGATCGCTTTCGTCAAAGCAGACCTGGTTACTTTCGGCGCTGCGATTTTAGGCATTATGCTCGTGGTGCTGGCCATCATTTTCAGGGATTGGCGCTGGGTTCTGGCTCCCTTGGTGAACTGTGCAGTAACAGCGGTCTTGATGTTGGGTTTCCTGGCTTGGACTGACTGGCGAATGACCGTGATCAGCTCGAATTTCGTTGCAGTGTTGCTGATTGTGGTGCTCTCGCTATCGTTGCACCTGATTGTGCGTTATCGGGAATTGGAGCAGTCTTCTCCGACGTTAACCCGGGGTGAGCGTGCCGTGGAAGCGGCGAGGTTGATGGCCATTCCCTGTCTTTACACAGCGCTGACAACTTTGGTGGCGTTTGCGTCATTACTCGTGGCTGGCATTCAGCCCGTAATCGATTTTGGCTTGATGATGAGTCTTGGCATCGTTGTCGGCTTTGTTTGCACGTTTATGGTCATCCCGGCATTGATGTCAGTATTGCCCCAAACAGGTGGTGACGGCGGTGGCCAGTCATCCCGTGCAATGACACTGATTTTCTCTGACTGGGTGGAGCGTTACGGCGGTGGAGTCCTCGGCATTACGGCATTCCTGATTGTTCTGACCCTGGTGGGGATCTCGCGTCTTGAAGTTGAAAACCGGTTTATCGACTACTTTAAGGACAGCACCGAAATCTATCAGGGTATGGAGTTACTGGATTCCAAGCTCGGAGGCACCATACCCCTCGACATCATTTTGTATCCTCCATCAGAAGCGGCGTCTGAAACAGGTTCTTCTGAGGCACCTGAGCCGGCCAATGTTGATACCGAGCTGGCTGATTCAGCTCCTGATGTGATGCTGGAAGATCCCTTCGAAGACGATTTTTTAGCGGACGATCCATTTGCTGGTGATGATATTTTCGCCAGCGACAGCAGCACTAAACCAGCCTACTGGTTCACCCCGGAGGGGCGCCAGCTGCTTGATAGGGCTCATCAAATAGTGGAGGCGCGAGAGGAGACGGGTAAAGTGCTGTCCTTGTCGACCGCCTTCGAAGTAATGGATGGCCTTTATGGTGCACCTTTGGGGGCGATTGAACTTGCGCTTGTTGAAAACAGCATGCCTGAAGACGTTAACAAGACTTTGGTATCGCCGTATTTCAATGGTGAGATAGATCAGGCAAGAATATCGGTGCGGGCAATGGAGACCAGCGAGTCGCTGCGCCGGGATAAATTTTTGCGCGAGCTTCGAGAAACCCTGATCGCCGAACTCAACCTCGATGCGGATCGTATCCAGTTCACCTCGCTGCTGGTGCTATACAACAACGTCCTTCAGAGCCTTTTCAAGTCGCAGATTCTCACCTTAAGCGTTGTCTTTGTGGCTATCGGCCTTATGTTTTGGCTGCTGTTTCGCTCGTTGTCACTCGCGCTCTTGGCGCTCGCCCCCAACATGCTTGCTGCAGGGTTGGTGCTAGGTATTATGGGTTTGGCAGGTATCCCGCTGGACATTATGACAATCACGATTGCCGCAATCGTTGTCGGTATTGGCGTCGATGATTGTATTCACTATATCTATCGTTTTCGGGAGGAGTTCTCTTGCGATAGCAATTACCGCGCGGCCATGCATCGAAGCCACGAGAGCATCGGCCGAGCGATGTACTACACAACACTTACCGTTATTGTGGGCTTCTCTTTGCTGACCTTATCCAATTTCAATCCGAGCCTGTATTTTGGTGTTCTCACGGACGTGGCGATGGTGGCTGCCGTTGCTGGAGCACTACTCCTGCTACCCAAACTCATACTGCTCTTTAAGCCCTTTGGCCCGGAGGATGTTTCCCGGTGACGATGGCCTGTCGCGCGGGATGCGGAGCCTGCTGTATTGCTCCCAGTATTAAGGAGCCCTTCTTTGGAATGCCCGAAGGAAAACCTGCCGGTCAGCCCTGCGTTCATCTCGACAAAGATTTCGCCTGCAGGCTGTTTGATGATCCTCGCAGACCAACGGTTTGCGCCGGATTCATGGCAGAGGAGAGTATCTGTGGTTTTGATCGGGTGGATGCCTTGGCTAGACTGACCCTGCTTGAGATTGAAAGCCAACCCATCAGGAGCTAATTTGCCTTAATGACTGAGATTTCCCTGTTTCCCTTGTCTTCTGCTCTGGTGCCTTACGGCCTAATGCCTTTGCAAATATTTGAACAGCGCTATCTGGATCTCGTTGCCGACTCTATGCGAACCGGCAACGGTTTCGGTGTGGTGTGGTTGCGGCAGGGTTCAGAGATCAGTGGAGGTAGCGTTGATACCCCTCATTTTGGTGACTACGGGACCTATGCGCGGATCATAGATTTTGATCAATTGCCCAATGGTCTGCTGGGTATCACAATTGCCGGGCACGAGCGCTTCGACGTTATTGACGTGTGGAGGGAGCCTTCAGGATTGGTAAAGGCAAACGTGGAGATGGCGCCGCCATTGCCGAAGGTGGCCATGCGCGATGAGTGGCAGTCTCTCGAAATCGTGTTGCGGGGCTTGGAAAATCATCCCCACGTTCAACGAATGAATTTGTCTATCGATTACGCTAATGCCTGGGAGGTTGCGTTTCACCTTGTGCAGCTGCTGCCATTCGAAGAGTCCATCAAATATGAACTCCTCGGCATTGAAGATATTGACTCCCTGGTCGCGGAGCTTGACGTTTTGCTTAACCAGATCTCGGGAGAGCATTGATTCATAAGGCGTATCGTTCTAACGTGAGTGGGAAGAAATTTAGAACTCGCAAATCATCCTAACCTGAGGGCGGCCATATGTATGATCTAGTCATCAAGGGAGGTACCGTTGTTGACGGACGCGGTGGTGATCCTTTCCTTGCGGATGTGGCCATTGTGGCCGACAAAATCGTGGCGATTGGTTCGGATCTTGGCGATGGCCATGAGGTTGTCGATGCCACTGGCTGCCACGTAACCCCCGGCTTTGTCGATATTCATACCCACTACGATGGTCAGGCAACCTGGGATCAGGAAATGGCGCCATCCTCATGGCATGGGGTAACAACGGTAGTCATGGGTAACTGCGGTGTAGGGTTCGCGCCGGCAGCACCCGACCGTCATGAGTGGCTTATAGGGCTGATGGAAGGTGTCGAAGATATACCCGGATCTGCGCTTTCGGAGGGCATGCCGTGGAACTGGGAAACTTTCCCCCAATACCTCGACGCCTTGGAGCAGCTTCCACGAGCGGTGGATGTGGCTACCCAAGTGCCCCACGGTGCGGTAAGAGCCTATGTGATGGGCGACAGGGGCGCGGCAAATGAAGCACCCACTGAGACAGACATAGCACGCATGTCCGCTATCGTTGAAGAGGGATTGCGAGCCGGAGCGCTGGGCTTTTCCACCTCCCGTACCGTGTTGCATAAATCGATTGATGGCGAATTGGTTCCCGGTACGACTGCAACGGAGGAGGAACTTATTGGCATTGGGCGTGCCATGGGAAGGGCGGGCCACGGAGTATTTGAGTTGGCCAGTGACCTGCTACCCGAATGGAATGAATTTGACTGGATGGGCGATTTGAGCCGAGAAACGGGGCTGCCAGTCAGCTTTACCGCACTACAGTCACCCTTGAAGGCGCTCTCCTTTGAGCAGCAGATAGCGACCATGCGCAGGGAAAATGAGGCGGGTGCAAACATCAAAGCACAGGTATCCCTTCGAGGCACTGGCCTGGTTTTAGGCTGGCGAGCGACTTTCCATCCCTTTTCCTTCAAACCCAGCTGGCTGGAAATAGCCGAGCTACCCTGGGAGGAACAGCTTCAGCATTTGAGAAATCCAGCATTTAAAGAGCGTTTGATTGCCGAGCCTAGCGAACTCCCCGACACCGATCTCAGACTGCTGGGAGA
>CAXPOA010000266.1:0-2933 GCA_964218505.1 Luminiphilus sp. | reverse complement strand
ACGACGCTCTTCCGATCTGTGATCTCGGGGTTAATGAAGACTCTGGCGGCAGAGCGGTCATCGGAGATATCCATCACGATCACCCGCTCGTGCACGTCGACCTGGCTCGCAGCTAGGCCAATGCCGGGCGCGTCGTACATGGTCTCGAACATATCATCAACTAATTTCTGGATACGGGCGTCAACCTCCCGCACGGGAGAAGCCCGGGTCCGGAGTCGCGGGTCGGGGAATTCGAGGATTTCAAGAAGCGCCATGCCAGAGTCCATATTGATAGCTTGTGAGGTGCGAAGAAAGTGTTCGGATTTGGTCTTGCTCTATCAGACACATCCCCGCACACTCCGATTATACCTTGAAGCCATAAGCTCGCCGGATTGCGAGGAGTGTGGTTGATAGCCCGCTGATTAAGCGGGGGTAAACAATGGAGTGAATACCGTGGAAAAATGCAAAAGGATTGCAGGTCGGGTCGACCGTACAAAACTGCGCAACAACATTTTGTTGCGCCGAATCATGCCTTGTTTCGCGCTATTGGGGCTATGCTGGACACCAGCGCAAGCCGCAGAGCCGCTTTCCCTCAAGCCGGATGCGCCATCGACCTACACCGTGCAAAAGGGCGACACCCTCTGGGATCTTGCGGATGTATACCTGGAGAGTCCCTGGCGGTGGCCTGAGCTGTGGGCGGAAAATCCTGAAATCGACGACCCCCACTGGATATACCCGGGGGACCAGCTCCGCCTGGTATGGGAGGGCGATAATCCAAGGTTGGTGAAGCATCCCAAGGCTACCATCAGGCTGTCTCCCGCCATGCGTCCCGACCAGCTTGAGTCCGCTATCCCAACAATACCCAATGAGCAAATTGAACCTTTTTTGAGGCGATATGGGGTGATGAGCGCCAGCTTTTTGGCACAAGCGGCCCACGTGGTGGCCGGCGACTCGGGGCGTCTGATAACGGGTTTGGGAGATACGCTTTACGCTCACCTTGGGCAAGGCGATTCGAGCCATTATCAGTTGGTCAGGCCCGTGCAATCACTCACTGACCGGACGACGGGAGAGAGTTTGGGTGTTTTTGTCGAGGTGGTGGCCGAGGCGCGTGTGAGTGGCGCAGCGAGCGCCATGCACCCAGCTAGCCTGGTTGTGACCCGCGCGTATAAGGAGGTTCGCCTTGGCGATCGATTGATGCCTCTCCTGCGCGACACACCCCAAAACGATTACTCGTTCCAAATACCCGAACTCACAATAGCCGATGCGCGCATTATTGCTGTGGCAAACGGCATCACACAGGTGGGTGCGCTGGACATTGTGGTGATCAACCGAGGGAAGCGCGACGACCTTCGCGTAGGGGATCTGCTCGCCATTCATCAGCAGGGTCAGGGAGTAAAAGACCCATTGACAGGAAACTGGATTCGACTACCGGCTGTTGAGGCAGGCGTGCTCGCGGTTTTTTCCGTTTTTGAGCGGGCCAGTTTTGGCCTCGTACTCCAGGCGAGCGGGCCGTTGGCTGTAGGCGACAGCCTCGCCAGCCTCTGAGGGGAAAGTGCTCGCCCACGCAAGATTCTGGGTAGCACACTCTGTAGTGCTTTGGCTCAAGGATGAGCAATGGCTTACCGATTCGGGACACAATCAATAGCGGATGCGCAGTGGTTGGCGGTGACGGAAGGCATCGTTAACGGTGCCCGTTGGCTGGATCAGGTGTTGCAGCATTTCCCTTCCCCGCAGGCGATTCTTCATTGCTCTCAGGCAGCGACTTCGCAATACCAGCTCAGCTCGCTCCAACGCGCGATCGACGTTGCCTCGACAACGCAAAGCGCGACGATGCTCCGGAGCGCGGGATGCCTGCATTTGGTTATCCCGAGTGACCCCGAATATCCGCCGCTTCTGGCAGAGTGTGAGGATCGACCGCCCTTTCTCTTTGTGCTCGGGGATCTCACCGCCATCAGCGCTTCCTCACTGTCGATAGTCGGTACACGCAAGCCATCGCTGGACGGCAAGCGTGCAACAGGGGCCTTTGCGGCCGAGGCCGTGCGCCTGGGAAAGGTGGTGGTGAGTGGTTTGGCGCTGGGTGTCGACGGGGCGGCGCACGAGGCTGCGCTCGCGGTAGGGGGACGCACTGTGGCCGTCCTGCCCGCAGGTATCGATCGGATTTATCCCTCCCGCCATCAAGATCTCAGCGAGCGTATCGCTGCCTCGGGGGCGCTGGTCAGTGAGTTTCCTATGGGCACACCACCGCGCAAGCATCATTTTCATCGCCGCAATAGAACGCTGTCTGGTTTAAGTTCGGCCACGCTGGTGATCGAGGCTGGGAGACCGAGTGGCACCCTGATCACGGCCTCGGCCGCAGCTGACCAAGGGCGGGATGTGATGACGCTGCCCTGGTCTATTTATCACCCTCAGGGTGAGGGCTGCCGGTTTCTTTTGGAGGACGGGGCTATCATGTTGCAATCGGTTGCTGCGTTGCAGGACTATGTCGGTGCCACCTCCGTCAGTGCACTAATTGATCAACGTGCACTGAACTCATTACCGGGCTTGGACCTATCGTTACTGGATGCCAGTGAGCGGGCGGTGCTGGCCTTAATGGGCCGGGGTAGCGTCACGCCAGAGTTGTTGCAAGTGCATCTGGGATGGGACGTCGATCGAGCCCTGTCTTGCCTGGCTTCTTTGGAGATTGCCGGATGGGTTTCAAGGGACGCGAGCGGTTACTCGGCCAATTACTGAGCGCCCGCTTACGTTAGCGGATTGGCCCGATGATTTGTCTACGGTAAGGTATGCTTTTCCCTTTTTCGTGATGTCGATGTGAACGCCTACCAGCCACCGAAGTACTTTGCTCAATGGCGGGTGTCGCTCATCGCTTCAGCCCTTGGCGCCGGCGAGGTAGTGGCTTGCCCTGCAGAGGGTGTGCTGGGGCTGAGTTGCGACCCTTTTGATCAGGATGCAGTTCT
>CAXPOA010000265.1:0-3760 GCA_964218505.1 Luminiphilus sp. | reverse complement strand
TTGCTCGCCGAGTATCCCAGTCGTAATCGTCCTGAACAAAACGGGCGATAGAGTCCCGAATCATTTGCTGTTCTTCAGTGAGATCAAAATTCATGGTGTTCTGTCCCGTCTCTTACTCTAGGCCAAGTACATACTTGGCAATAATGTTGCGCTGAACTTCATTCGAGCCGCCGTAAATGGTGGACGCACGGCCATACATGTATGACACACGTGCCTCCGGACCAAAGCTATGCCCGAGATCCTCTTCACTCATATACTTTGGCAGTACGCCCTGATAGTAGGCAGCGAGTTCCATGCGTAATTCTTGAGTTGCCTGCTGGAGCTCTGTCCCTTTGATCTTCAGCAGGGAAGATTCGGGTCCGGGAAAGCCGCCTGCGGCCATCGCAGCGATAGTCCGCAGATCCGTGAATTCCAACGCCATGATCTCAATTTCCAGGTCGGCGATTCGAGCTTGAAAGCCAGGATCCTCGATCAGGGGTCTGCCCCCATTGATCTCCTTGGCCGCGGCTTCCTTGATCAATCGGATGTTGCGCTTGGACTGGGCCACGTCGGCAATACCGGTCCGCTCGTGAGCAAGCAATGCTTTCGCTACCGTCCATCCCTTGTTGACCTCGCCGACAACGTTCTCGGCGGGTACACGAACGTTGTTGAACTCAACTTCATTGAGGTTGTGCTCGTTATCGATGCCGATAATGGGATTAACCTTGATTCCCTCGGAATTCATGTCCACCAAGATGAAGGTGATGCCTTCCTGCTTCTTACCTTCATTACTAGTTCGCACCAAAACAAAAATCCAATCCGCATACTGCGCATAGGAGGTCCAGATCTTTGCGCCGTTTATTACGTAGTGGTCGCCGTCCAACTCAGCCTTGGTCTTGAGTGACGCAAGGTCGGAACCCGCCCCGGGCTCGGAATAACCCTGACACCACCATACTTCGCTGTTGAGAATGCCTGGCAGGAATTTCTCCTTCTGCTCCGGCGTGCCGAACTGATAAATCATCGGTCCAACCATGCCTATGCCGAAGGGAATCACACCGGGAATGCCGCGGGCGGACCGCTCTGATTCATAAATATATTTTTGTGTAGGCGTCCAGCCCGTGCCGCCGTATTCCACCGGCCAGTTGGCCGCTATCCAGCCCTTTCGGTAAAGGCGCTGCTGCCAGTCAACAATAGCTTCCTTAAAATTCTCAGACCGGAGGCGCGACACCAGCTCATCATCGAACTGCTCATCAAAAAACGCTCGCACCTCATCACGAAACGCCAAGTCTTCCTGCGCAAAAGAAATATCCATAACAACCTCGATTTATCTGGGGCGGCTAGTCACCGTGGATGCCGCTTTTGAACCTTGAGTATGTTTTTCTACGCTACGGAATGTAGGGAAGTTGGCGGCGGTTTGCAAGTGTCTTTTCGGACGCAAGTAAAGTGTGGCACTCCATGGAGCAAAAAAGACCCCGGGACAGGCCGAATATCGGGAAATACGGCGATAAAGGGTCAGTAAAGCAGGGAAAAGAGCTTTCGCTGATATTCCGCAGAAACGGGGTCGCCTTTGCCAATCGTGGCCAGCATGTCCAGATAAAGCCGTTTGGCCTCTCCGTTATTCCAGTCCCGGTCGGCTTTTAGTACCACCAGCAGGTGTTCCAGGGCGTCCCGATACTGACCGTGGGTGCCCAACTGCACCGCAAGCTTTGAACGGACCTCATGGCTATCAGGATTAGAGGCCAGCTCAGCTTCAAGTGCCTCTACCTCAGGGGAACGCGCAGCTTCTCGCTTTAACTCAATCTGTGCCATTAGCTGCTCGTAGAGTGCGTCCTGATCCACCATCCGTACTTCACCGAGGACTGCCTCAGCGTCGTCAAGACGATTGGCCTCTATCAAGGCGCCGGCATAGGCAAGGGTCAGCTCAGTAAGCTTGTTCGACTCCTCCCACACTCCTCGCAGCAAAGCCACAGCACCGTTAGCATCGTCGTTATCGAGCATCGCGGTTGCCTCCGCGATCTTGGCGTCCCAAGGTGAGGGCAAGTGCTTTTGAAGAACCTCTCTTACCGCAGATTCCGGCTGAGCACCGGCAAAACCATCAATGGGCTGACCGTCTTTAATGACCATTACCGTGGGCAGGCTACGAACGCCAAGTTGCGACGCCAGCATTTGCTGTTCATCCGCGTTGACCTTGGCTAATAAAAAGGCCCCCGCGTACTCGTTAGCCAATTTTTCCAACACGGGCATCAACTGCTTGCAGGGCTCACACCAATCTGCCCAGAAATCCACAACCACAGGTCGATTAAAGGACTCATCGATCAGTAACTGCTGAGCATTCGCCTCTGTGATTTCAACGATGTGCGCTGGTGCATCCATGTCTAACCCTCTTTAAAGCCAAGGACATCCTGCATGTCATAACAGCCCGCGTCTTTGCCTGCGAGCCACTGGGCTGCGCGCACAGCACCGCGGGCAAATGCCATTCTCGAACTGGCCTTGTGACTGATTTCCAGGCGCTCACCCTCCGCGGCAAAGATCACGGTGTGATCACCGACTACGTCACCCGCACGAATCGTGGCGAAGCCTATAGTCGATCGGTCGCGGGCTCCTGTTTGTCCTTCGCGTCCAAAGACGGCGACCTCCTGCAGATTGCGATCGAGGGCTTTTGCCACGACCTCGCCCATACTAAGTGCAGTCCCAGAGGGTGCATCCACCTTGTGCCGGTGATGCGCCTCAACGATTTCGATATCGACCTCGTCCCCAAGCACCGTTGCGGCCTGAGCCAACAATTTAAACGCCAAGTTTACGCCGGTAGAAAAATTTGATGCCCGACACAGCGCGATGGTGTCAGCGGCCGAATTGAGCTCCTCGCTCTGGGCAGAAGTGAGTCCTGTCGTTCCAACGACCATGGCGACATGATGTTGCGCACAGATAAGGGCATTGGCCAAGGTCGCTTCGGGCTTGGTGAAGTCAATCAAGACATCAAGACCGCCAATGACCGCGGCAAGGTCGTCGACAACGTGAACGCCCGACGGGGGCCTTCCAATCAGTTCACCGGTATCTGCGCCCACTAGGGAGCTGCCGGACCGCTCAATCGCGGCGACTAATGAGACATCGGCCTCGCTATCGGCGATGGCCTCGATGAGCATTTTTCCCATGCGCCCCGCCGCACCGGTAATCCCCAGTCGTACGCTCACGACTTGGTCATCCCGTCAAAGAATGACTTGACCCCTTCAAACCAGCTGGACTGCCGCGGAGACTGGGAATCTCCGCCCTCACTGAGGGTATCCCTGAATTCCTCAAGCAACTGCTTTTGCTGCGCGCTCAAATTAACTGGCGTCTCTACGACCGCGCGGCACATCAAATCCCCTACCGGGCCACCCCGCACGGGTTGCACGCCTTTGCCGCGCAATCGAAACATTTTCCCGGTCTGGGTCTCAGCAGGAATTTTTAATTTCACCTTGCCATCAAGAGTAGGCACCTCGAGCTCACCACCAAGGGCGGCATCCACAAAGTTAATCGGTACCTCGCAATACAAGTGGCGTCCGTCACGCTCGAACAGCGCGTGCTGACGCACCGCTATTTGAACAAATAGGTCACCATTGGGACCGCCTGAAGGCCCTGCTTCGCCCTCACCGCTCAACCGAATACGATCCCCGGTATCAACTCCCGGCGGGACTTTTACGGACAGTGTCTTGGTCTTTTCAACGAGGCCCTGCCCACGACAATCCCGGCATGGATCCGAAATGGTCTTACCGAGACCGCGGCACTTGGGACAGGTTTGCTG
>CAXPOA010000264.1:0-3759 GCA_964218505.1 Luminiphilus sp. | reverse complement strand
GCTTGAGCGGGCTAAACCCTGGCGAAGCAGAAGGCCCACGGTGTATGCGGGGAGCGTTTAGAATGAACCGAAATCGGTGATAGCGGGAGTGAGTAATGTCTAGCAATAAGCGACGAGCCGGATTTGTCTGCCATGAGCTTTACATGTGGCATGACACGGGAAACTACGCAGGACCGATGCCCTACGGCAATCCGGTGCAGCCCGATATCCATGCGGAAAATCCTGAAACTAAAAGACGCTTCCGAAATCTTCTCGAAGTATCCGGGCTGACAGATCACCTCCACCTGATCAAGCCGCGGATGGCCACCGAGGAGGAGATATTACGGTTTCATACCAAAGAGCATTTGGAAAACGTAAAAAAAGTCAGTGCGGATACCGGTGGAGATGCCGGATTTTTTACACCCGCAGGACGCGGCAGTTACGAGATCGCCATGTTGTCGGCGGGTGGCGTGCTGGCCGCTGTGGAGGCGATTGTGTCGGGACAAGTTGACAATGGCTATGCATTGGTCAGGCCGCCTGGACACCATGCAGTCGCTGGTGAGGGGATGGGTTTCTGTATTTTTGGCAACGCAGCGCTTGCCGGTATGCACGCCTTCGAACAACTCGGCCTGAACAGAATTGCCTATGTGGATTGGGATGTGCATCACGGGAACGGCACTCAAGCGGCGTTTTACGATGACCCTCGTGCGCTTACTATCTCGGTTCACCAAGATAATTGTTTTCCTCCTGATTCGGGGCATGTTCACGAGATTGGCGCAGGCGCAGGAGAGGGCTTTAACATAAATGTTCCGCTCCCTCCGGGATCCGGCGTGGGAGCCTATGAGGCTGTGTTTGATCAAGTTGTCATTCCTGCCCTGGACCGATTCGCGCCAGATCTTATTATCGTCCCCAGCGGATTTGATGCGGGTGCTTATGATCCCCTTGGGCGTATGCAAATGCATAGCGACGGCTATCGGTCTCTTACAGCCAAACTATTGGCGGCAGCAGATCGGCATTGTGAGGGTCGTATGCTGTTGACTCATGAGGGCGGATATAACAGCTGGACCGTACCCTTTTTCGGTCTTGCCGTCATGGAGACTTTGAGCGGAATCAGTACGGGCGTGGAAGATCCCTTTTTGCCTTTGCACGCAGGTCTTGGTGGTCAGGATCTGCAGGCTCATCAGCAAGCGGCCATTGAGATGGCGCTACCTGCACTCGAGAGGTTAGGGTAGCTAGGTGCTGTCGACTGGGTGACTGATGGTTGAAGGAAACTTTTTTTGTACCCTGAGGGAGCGGGCGCCCGATGGGTCTCGCCGGTTGTTGACGGACGAGCAAGGCCGGCTCCACACATACGCAGACCTCGATCGTGAATCGGCAAAATATGCCAACGCGTTACTAGGACTTGGCCTTAAACCCGGTGATCGAGTCAGCGTGCAGATTGAAAAATCGGTGGAGAATCTCTGGCTTTATCTGGCCACCTTGCGCGCAGGACTTGTTTTTCATCCTCTGAACACTGCTTATTCCGAGCAGGAAATGGCGTATTTTCTTGAGAATGCGGAGCCTGCTCTGGTGATATCTGATCCGCACAAAGAGCAGGGTTACCGTGATCTCTGTGATGAATTGGGCATATTGCACCTGCTGACCCTCGACAGCTGTGGTGGCGGATCATTTGCTGCGCTCGCCGCTGGCCAAGCCAATCAATTCGATACCGTTTCCAGAAAATCTGATGATCTCGCCGTGTTGCTTTATTCTTCCGGGACAACGGGCAGGCCCAAAGGCATCATGCTTACCCACGAAAATCTTCGAAGCAACGCCGCGGTACTTGTAGAGCAATGGGGGTTTACAGCTGAGGACGTGCTGTTGCACTGCCTGCCGATCTTTCATGTACATAGTTTGTTTGTTGCTCTTCACTGTGTCTTGATGAGCGGCGCTTCAATGGAGTGGCTTCCAGGATTTGACCGTGAGAAGGTGCGTGAACGTCTCCCTAAATGCACTGTCATGATGGGCGTACCCACCTATTACACCAGGCTGTTAGCTGATCCGGGTTTTGACAGGGCAGAGTGTTCCTCAATGCGGCTTTTTATCTCGGGGAGCGCGCCTCTTCTGGAGGAGACTTTTAATGCCTTCAGCGCTAGAACAGGTCATACCATTTTGGAGCGTTATGGTATGAGCGAAACAGGTATGAATAGTGCCAATCCACTGCGGGGTGAACGCAGAGCGGGCACGGTTGGTTTTCCCTTGCCCGGAACCGAAATACGAATATGCTCGGCGGGTCACGAGCCGGTGGCGGAGCACGATATCGGTGAAATCGAGGTTCGCGGCCCCAATGTATTCGCGGGGTATTGGCGTATGCCTGAAAAGACTCGTGAAGATTTCACCGATGACGGTTGGTTTGTGACCGGGGACCAAGGTCGAATTGATGAACAGGGTTACCTCGCGATAGTGGGTCGATCCAAGGACATGGTGATTACCGGTGGCCTCAATGTTTATCCCAAGGAAGTTGAGTCGCTTATCAACGGAATGGAGGGTGTCGCTGAATCAGCGGTGTTCGGGGTGCCTGATGATGACTTTGGGGAAGCGGTGGTTGCCGCCGTGGTCCTGGAAGCGGATTCTCATCTCGACCCGGAGAGAATACGAGCTGAGCTTGCGAGGCAGATCGCGAAGTTTAAAGTGCCGAAGCGTATTCAGTTGGTGGCATCACTTCCGCGAAACACAATGGGGAAGGTCCAAAAGAATCTTCTGCGGGATGGCTGGGCACAACCGAACGTCTAGGGCGTTTCAAACGTTTCCGAGGATCAGTCCCAGCATGAGTGGGATGCTTGTTGTGAGCGTAAGTAGCAGCATATAACCGTATATGTGCTTTAACCGGAGTCCCGTTAAAGCCAATAGTGGGATTGCTGTGAAGGGTTGGATCAGATTGGTCCATTGGTCGCCATAGGCTACCGACATGGTGATGAGACCTAGATCCACCCCCATAAGCGTGGCGGCCTCAAGAAAAGAGGGTCCTTGTAGGGCCCACTGGGCGCCGCCCGAGGGAATAAAGATATTGATTAAGCCTGCGCTCCAAAAGGCGAGGAGTGGCAGTACCTGCTCATTAGCGACTGATACCAGGAGGCTGGTGAACTGCTCAGCCAGGCCGCTTTGCAAAGCGATACCCATGATCCCGGCGTACAAGGGATATTGAAGCAAGGTGGGGGATGCGACTCGAGCCCCATCCGCAAACAACTCGCTGTAATGAGGCAGTGAGCTAACGAGCATCAAACCCAGACCCAAAAATGTCCAATTCACAATATTGAGCTGGAGAGATATCCCTTCTCGGTAGAACCATAATGCGACGAAAGCCAGCACCAGCATGCCCGTAACGAGAGATAACCATCGACCGGCTTCTTCACCGTTGCCCCGGGTCACAGCGGGAACGATGCTTTCAGCGGTCGGAAGAGGGGTAAGCAAGTCGTCGGGAATCTCGGGTACAGTGAGTTGCATCCGCCGGTGGCACAAGAGCACCGTGGCTACGACCGCAGTCAGCGTGGTCGCGATGGTGAGGACATTCCACCAAGTCAGCAGGGTATCCTGGATGGGTATCAGCCGGTCGATTACCGAAAAGGTTGGATTGCCCTCGGTAGCCACGGCCAGTGCGATCGATGAGGAGTAGCCCATCTCCCACACAACGAAGCCGCCAAATCCTCCCGCTGCGAGTAGGGGATAGTGAATGGCTAGACCGTTGGCAACACTGCCGCGAGCAATCTCCCGTGCTACCAGGGCCGCAGCGATAGGGCCCAG
>CAXPOA010000263.1:0-2333 GCA_964218505.1 Luminiphilus sp. | reverse complement strand
ATTGCTTCGTTGGGGTCGATAAGGAAGAAGCCTCGGAAGTCGCTCATTTTTTGCAGCGCCGCCTCAAAATCTTTCCACAGATGCAGGTCATCATTAAATCGAGGCCCTCTGAAGGGGAGAACGACTGCTAGCTGAGGGGAGGTTGACCAGTAGTCACGCTGCTCCATTAGGTCTTGCATTGCTGCCAAGGTCTCGACTGCATAATCGGCTATGTCCGCGGGTTCCAGGATTATTAGAGTGGTGGTGGGGCGGTAGTGCGCGATCGCGCGCTGAAAGCAAGACCCCAAGGCCTCGGGCGTAAACAGGGATGAAGACCTTACGATTAGTGGCTTTTGATTGTGCCAGTCGACACCGCGTTGCCAGTGATCAAGGGTACGTCTTCCCAGAAGAAGGACAGAGCGCTCTTCAAAGGATTGATTTTCATCTTGACGCTCCATCGCTTGGGTTAGTGGCTCGCAATCGGCAGAGACATTGAGAGTGACATCATTATTGGAAGTCACGAGGAGCTTAAGGGCAAATGCGGCAAGGGGGAGAGTCAATATAAGTGAAAGGCTGATGACGCTAATTGACCATTGTTCGCGCCGCTCTCTGGGCATAAAGTGTTACCTCGCCTGCAAATTTCGGTAGGCCCTCGGCGAGCATACCAGCCGAACGGGTATTCTGCTGACGAGAATGGGCATTCAAATGTTATATCAACAAAAAATA
This sequence comes from Luminiphilus sp., assembly GCA_964218505.1. Lineage (GTDB taxonomy): Bacteria > Pseudomonadota > Gammaproteobacteria > Pseudomonadales > Halieaceae > Luminiphilus. The sequence goes on along the minus strand of CAXPOA010000263.1, from coordinate 1,628 downwards.
AATCAAAAAGACCTTCAGATTTCGCTGCTTTCGGAGCACCTGCGGCACAGTCGATTTGGTTTCCTCGGTGTGCAGGCACTTTTTATTTCCGCGGTGGCGGGCCTGATTTGGTACCAGGTTGAGTCGAGCTTGGCGATCCGATGGATTGCGGCCATGAGCCTGCTTGGCCTGATTTATTCCTTGTACATGTGGCGGGCAGTCGCCAGAAAGGCTTTTATTGATGAGCCGGCGCGAATACTGGTGATGTTGATACTGGGAGCGGTTTCAACCGGTGGTGCTTGGGGGCTGAGCGTCATTTGGTTAGAACCCTTACTGCCCGACATGGCATTCTATTTTCTGATATTACTGGTCACCGTGATGGTTGTTACCGCCACCGCGGTCATCTCGGTTGTCCGTATCGTTTATCAGGCATGGCTGCTCTCGACGCTAATTCCAATAGCATGTTTGCTAGCTTGGCATTTCGACGACCGCTCTTACAACCTGCTGATGTCATTATCACTTCTTGGGCTGTGCATACTCCTGTTGTTTGTGGGCTCCAGGTTGAGTCAATCGTTCTTGGATATGACCCAGTCAAGTCTTGAGCGTCAGTCGATGAGTGAAGAGTTTGCGACGCTCAGCGAAAACCTCAGGGTACGAAATTTTCAACTTGAGCAGCTGAGGGATCAGCTTGCTGATATTGCCACTATCGATGAGCTCACGGGACTTCGGAATCGACGGGGTGGCAATCAGATGCTTGAGGATGAGCTTAGTCGTGCGAAACGAGCTGGCGCGCCCCTGACAGTGATTGCGATCGATGTAGATTGCTTCAAGCAATACAACGACACCTACGGTCACCCGTCGGGAGATAGGGTCTTGCAGCAGGTGGCCGAGATTCTGGTGTCAGTCACTGGGCGAGCGGGCGATGTGGCTGTGCGCATGGGCGGCGAGGAATTTTTATTATTGTCCCCCGGGACAACGGAAGTGGAAGCCATGGAAGTTGCCGGGTTGGTAAAGCAGCGGCTCGAGGCGGCCGCTATTGCACACGCCAGTTCATCGGTGGCATCCCACGTTACCGTCTCCTTGGGTGTGGTTTCATGTGTGCCCGAGATGAGGACGACAATCGAAGATATGATTCACGCCGCAGACAAAGCGCTCTACGACAGTAAGGGCAATGGGCGAAATCGGGCCACTCTTGGAAATCCGCCGGTATAAAAAGCCACCCGCTGTCAGGTCGTCATACCCCTAAAACGCTCAATCTATTTCACCATCGAGATGCCTGTGGCGTCGAAGACGATTTAACTGTCGACGCGCATACTTGTCGGGTCGGTGGTCTGGCCGCGCCATGCTGCCGGCGGCTTTACGGGCAGCGTGTTCACGTTCTCTCTTCTCCACACTCTTTGGGGTCTCTTCATACAGTGTTTGTGCAATTTGCGCCGATCGACGATCGGCACTTAGGGCTACGACAACAACTTCTTTTTCGTCCCATCCTTGCCTGATTGACAATCGATCGCCAACACAAAGCTCTTTGCTGACTTTGATGCGCTGGCCCTCCAGATGGACCTTGCCGCCCTCAATTGCGGCTTTGGCAAGGCTTCTGGTCTTGAAAAATCGGGCTGCCCACAACCATTTATCGGCCCTGACCTTTGTCA
>CAXPOA010000262.1:0-5198 GCA_964218505.1 Luminiphilus sp. | reverse complement strand
ATGATGTCTCGCTCTGAGAACGTCCCCATCGAAATAGGGACATCAATCGCCTGCTGCTGACGTTTCTGCGCGGTAACGATAATTTCTTCGAGCAGCACGTCGGCGGTTTGTGCCGCCACCTGTACGGCAAGGACAGCAGCAACACCAGCTGCAAGCGCGCTTGCCTTAAATCCAAGACGACCTTTCATGGGATCCCCGCTATGTGATTTATTGTAACTTTTATCTATCGAGTATGTGGGAACTCGCCAAAATCTCAAGGAAAATTACAGATCAGAAATACCTTTTACTCTTGAGCAAATTGCGCACTTTCGCCTTACTTTTTGGGCAAGTGTGCGGGTCACTGCCTGACAGTAACAGTGAGTAGACCCAAGGCAGGGGGCAGGCGAAAACGCGATGCGGTGTGCTCTGATGTCTCTCCATGTAACGCCCGCCTTTGAATTCGCCAAAAAACCATTTGCTTTATAGGGTTTTTAGCGGGATAGTTGGGTACTAATCACAGGGAGGTGGTTATGGAGGTATTCGCTTTGGAAGCAAATGTCACGCCTTCACGCGCTTCAGCGTTGTCGGGAAGCTTGTTGGCTGCAGGCGTTGCAGGATCGTTAGCCTTTCTGCTGGAGTTCATTCGTGTACACCCCACCTTTGGTACCGGGGTATCACTCTGGCTATTTTTTCCTTTCGCTGTGCTGGTGCTTTATGGGCCCCTGTCCGCGTGTTTGACCGCACTTATTGCCGTCTCTCTTGCAACTGTCTTTGATGCGAGCACGGTGGGCCCTTTCGATGGCGTGCTGTATTTATTTACTGTCGTTGTGACATCGCTGTTGGTTCGACAATCCCAGCAGATGCGGATTGTTGATGGCGTAATGCTCTCTTGGCTGGGCATTATCCCAGCCAATGTCGTTTATCACCTTGAGTTGTTTCGATACGGCCTGAATGCGGGCTTTATCGAGCTATCGGCAGATCTGATGTCCCAGTTGGTGCCTGCGATGCTGGTGCAGTGGCTGGCCATGAGGCCGTACCCTTTGGCACCGCTACTGCCCGGACTAAAACCAGCCATGGTGCCCCGTCCGATGAGGCTGGCCCAGGTGGTGCGTATTTTTCGATTGCCGCCGGTGCTGTTGTTGCTTCTTGCTTGCCTTGATTTTGGCGCTACGCAATCTTTATACGAACGGGTTGCGCTTGATCAGGATGTCGCCATCGGCCGGGCGCGGTTGACGCAGGTTTTGATGGTTAATTTCCTGGAGGAGACAAGGGCCGCATCCCCGCTAGAACTTGAGCAGGGTTTCGAAAAAGTCGTGGGTGTGCAGCTTGCAGAGCTCTCGGCATCATCTGCTACAGGCGAGCTTCAGAGTTCAATCGATACGGCTATGGTGCCTTCTTTTACGGTAACTCCTCATGGCATTGAGAATATTTCCTCTATCTCGCCTGACATAACGATCACCTCATCTTCCGGTCATGGGCAGCGGAGCCCTATTGACTGGGTGGCTCATCGAGAGTGGTTGATGCAGGTTCCCTTTGACGCGAACGGACTTTCAGGCGTTGTTGTCGTTCGTGAACCGATGGGTTCAAGTGTCCCGATAGACTATGTTTCTATGATGTGGGGGCTGCTGGCCACCTTCATACTGCTCACCCTTCTGCTTCTGGTTTATCGTCATTGGGTTCGACAAGGTGGTGCATCGATTACTGCAAGTCTCGACCAGTTTTCTGCCTGGCGCCCCGGGGAGGCTATTTCTCTATCGGCGCCTTTCGAGCCGGGAACCATTCATGAGGCCGATGTTGTCCGAGATAGTCTCCAGAGCTTGCTAGACAAGTTCAATACCAACTACCGTGAATTGCATCAGGTAAGCTCAGACCGAAAGCAGCTTCTCAGCCAGTTGCGTGCAATTTATGCAGCGATGCATGAGCCGGTGATTGTCCTCGATGCCGAGTTCCATGTAAGAGAATCCTTGAGTAACGAGGCAGGTATTGCCTGGGGCAGACAGTTGCAGCCTGATATGTCTGAGGTATATCGGTCGCTTCAGAAGAAATTGGATACGACACCGGAGGGCGGCCTTCAAAGTGATTTTTCAAGGGTGCTATTTCAAGCGATTCTCAGCGATGGATCGACAGAGCAAACGACAGTGAAGTTACAGGATGCCGCAGGCATTGAGCATAGCTTTTATGTGTCAGTCGGTGCCATTGAGACTGGCGCTGTGTCGACTTCTGATCAGGAGAGTCCCGCCGAAGAGGGATTGGTTATTTTGCTGAGCGATGTTTCAGCACTGATGGCTACGCGAAGGCAGCTGGAGCAAAAATCTCGGCTGAATGCCCTTGGGGGACTTGCAACCGGCATAGCCCATGAGCTGAATCAGCCGCTGAACTCTATTCGTCTCGCTCTCGCCAATATCCGCCGTCGTATGGAAGTAAACACGCTCGATGAGACAACGCTCAGCGAGAAGGTGGCTCGCCTCGACGAGCAGGTATCAAGAATGGGCGTGTTGATTAAAGCGATGCGCGCCTATTCGTCTGAAGAAAATGATCATCCGGAACCCATTGATCCACTGGATGTTCTCGACAATATTCTGAGCATTGTCAATCACGAGGTCACATCTCACCGTATCAGCCTCTCCCGCGAGTCGAGTGGCAGTGCAGTTACCTTGGTCGCTAACCCCAACGTCTTGGGAAGACTTTTTACTGAAGTGCTAACCAATGCGATTGAGGCCCTCAAGGATGTCGAGGATAAGCAGCGAGAGCTTGATCTGGTGGCGACGATCGAAGGGCAGTATTGGGTACTGGAAATAACTGACAATGCTGGTGGCTTTGATCCTGCCATGGCCGACCGCCTGTATGAGCCTTTCTATACAACCAAAGACGATGTGGAGCATGCGGGTCTTGGCTTGACCACGTGCTGGAATATCGTTGAACAGCTCGGAGGCAGTATAAGTATTTCTCGGCAAGACGACGCGACGAAAGTGCGAATAGCTCTTCAAATCGAGGGTTCCGCCGAAGAAACCAGACACGCAGCTACGAACTAGGCTTTTGCTCCCAGGCCCAGGCGTCACCGACTATGGTCTCGATCGATGGTTTCGCGGGTGTCCAATCAAGACGTTCCTGGGCGCGGGTGGCATTGGCGACGAGCGTTGGCGGATCCCCCTCACGTCGCGCACCAATGTGATGGGGAATTGCTCGACCAGTAATCGCTTCACAGGCGGCGAAAACCTCCTTTACAGAAAATCCAATGCCATTCCCCAAATTAAACTCATCAAAGTAACCCTCGGCGTCGAGCGAGATGTCTTGCAGTCTCGCCATCGCTTTTAAATGGGCTTCGGCCAGGTCTTCCACGTGGATATAGTCCCGAATGCAGCTGCCATCGGGGGTTGGGTAGTCGTCTCCGAATATCGTGAGTGGGGCACCATTCCCCGAAGCCGCTTTAAGCACATTGGGTATTAAATGAGTTTCCGGGTCGTGAGCTTCGCCGAGGGACCCGTCGCTTGCTGCACCCGCAGCGTTGAAATAACGCAAACACATGGCGCCGAACGATTCCGCCTCGCTCAGTCGCTGAAGCATCTGCTCCATCACTAGCTTGGTATGTCCATACACGTTGATCGGAGCCTTGGCATGGTCTTCATCAATGAGTGCGGTAAGGGGGTTGCCATAGATCGCCGCGGTCGAAGAGAACACGCAACGGTTCCAGCGGTTTTCCCGAGCCACTGTCAGCAGGTTGGCGGTGCCGCCGACATTGGTTTGATAGTAGCTGAGAGGATCTCGGGCTGACTCACCCACCAGAGATTTTGCAGCAAAATGGAAGATGCCATCGAACTGCTGGCCGGCGAGTGTGTTGCGCAATGCCGGCAAATCCCGCAGGTCGACCTCAAAAATTTCTTGCCCTTGGGTGGCCCATCGATGCCCAGTAGAAAAATCATCGAGAATGGCCGCGCTGTGTCCTTGCTGTAGTAGAGCGCGCACCGTATGGGACCCTACATAGCCAGCGCCGCCTGTCACAAGGAAATGCACTGCTATTTACTTTCCCAAGCGGTATGTAGGCATCCGATAGCGTCAGCAGTAGTAATGGTATTCATGCCCAGAGGGTCAAAAGAACCGCGGGTCACCCATTACTCGTCGAGAAAGCTTCGCAGGTAATCAGACCGTGTCGGATGACGTAGCTTGCGCAGTGCCTTGGCTTCGATCTGACGGATGCGCTCGCGGGTTACGTCGAACTGCTTGCCGACCTCTTCCAGGGTGTGGTCGGTGTTCATGCCGATACCAAACCGCATGCGAAGGACTTTCGCCTCTCGCGCGGTCAGACCTGCAAGCACGTCTTGAGTAGCCTCGGTCAGCCCCTCTTCAGTAGCTGAATCCACGGGGCTTGCGATAGTGACGTCTTCGATGAAGTCTCCCAGATGCGAGTCTTCATCATCGCCAATGGGGGTCTCCATGGAGATGGGTTCCTTCGCAATCTTCAATACCTTGCGGACTTTGTCCTCTGGCATATCCATGCGCTCACCGAGCTCTTCCGGCGTCGGCTCGCGGCCCATTTCCTGCAACATCTGGCGCGAGATACGGTTCAGCTTGTTAATCGTTTCGATCATGTGAACGGGAATTCGAATCGTGCGGGCCTGATCCGCGATTGATCGGGTAATCGCCTGTCGAATCCACCATGTCGCGTAGGTGGAGAACTTATAACCTCGACGGTACTCAAATTTGTCGACCGCTTTCATCAACCCGATGTTGCCTTCCTGAATCAAATCGAGGAATTGCAGGCCGCGGTTGGTGTATTTCTTCGCAATCGAAATTACCAGACGAAGGTTCGCTTCCACCATCTCTTTCTTGGCTCGTCGGGCACGGGCTTCGCCCATGCTCATCCGACGGTTGATTTCCTTAATTTCGGTCACAGAAAGACCAATAGCCTGTTCAACTTCGGCGATACGACGTTGAAGCCGCTGAAGCTCTTCCTTATGCAAATTGATGCGGGCGCCCAGCTCTTTCTTGCGCGCCACGCGCGAGACCCAGCGTGCGTCAGTTTCCGAGCCTGCAAAACTTTTGATGAATTCCTTGCGATCCATGCGGCACTCACGCACGGCGATACGCATTATCTCTCGCTCCTGCTGACGGATAATCGCGAGGGCCTGCCGAGGCTCGTCGATCAGGGGATCAAAGACTCGCGGGGTCAGCTTGAAGAACTTGAAGAGCTCGCCGAGCTTTTCCATTTCGGCGGCGGAGGT
>CAXPOA010000261.1:0-2046 GCA_964218505.1 Luminiphilus sp. | reverse complement strand
GGACAGGGATCTCGCAAGGGCTTCGCCGGTGCGACCGCCGAGGTGCGTTTACTCAAAGACATCGACCTAGTTGAGGTGCCACGCTTCAGCAGCGGTTTCTCGGAACTTGATCGGGTGGTGGGTGGTGGCTTTGTCCCCGGTTCGGCGATTCTTATTGGCGGTCATCCCGGGGCGGGCAAAAGCACCTTACTGCTGCAGGCCTTATGCGGCTTGGCTAATCAGCATGAGGCCCTCTACGTCACCGGCGAAGAAAGTCCGCAGCAGGTCGCCATGCGGGCAGACCGGTTAGGGCTACCGGTCCACGCCGTCAAGTTAATGGCGGAAACCGACGTTGATGACATCATAGCGGCCGCTGAATCCCACAAGCCCAAGATTATGGTGGTTGACTCGATTCAGGTAATCCACTCGGGAGCAATTGCATCTGCTCCTGGCAGTGTCTCCCAGGTACGCGATTGTGCTGCGCAATTGACCCGGTTTGCCAAGCAAACCGGCGTTGTTCTTATTCTTGTAGGACACGTTACCAAGGAGGGAAGTCTCGCTGGACCAAAAGTGCTCGAGCATATGATTGACTGCTCGGTGTTGTTGGAGGGCGAGCAGGATAGCCGCTACCGCACACTGCGCAGCAGCAAAAATCGTTTTGGCGCAGTGAATGAGCTTGGGGTCTTCGCCATGACCGACAAGGGCCTACGCGAGATAAAAAACCCCTCTGCCATTTTTCTCGATCGAGCGGAGGATCCGGCCCCGGGTACCACGGTGATGGTGGTTTGGGAGGGCACTAGACCACTGTTGGTGGAGATACAAGCTCTTGTGGACGACAGCTCTCTGGGCAACCCCCGTCGTGTGGCTGTTGGTTTTGAGCAGAATAGGCTGGCGATGCTTTTGGCTGTTCTGCATCGGCACGGTGGCATCATGGTCGGCGATCAGGATGTCTTTGCGAATGTGGTTGGTGGGGTTCGGGTTGTTGAGACAAGTGCGGATTTGGCGCTGTTGCTCGCAGTGGTATCGAGCTTGCGCAACCGGGTATTACCCGATGACTTGGTGGTATTCGGTGAGGTGGGCCTCTCCGGTGAAATCAGACCCGTGCCCTCGGGGCAGGAGCGTTTGAGTGAAGCGGCAAAACATGGATTCCGGCGCGCCATTGTCCCTAGAGGCAATGCCCCTAAGCAGGCTGTCGAGGGTCTGCAGGTCACCGCGGTCAGCCGTTTGTCTGAAGCTCTGGAGGTGCTGCTGTGACTGATAAAACCGTGGTGACAGATAAAACTGCGGTTGCGGGTGAGGGAGACGCCACGGATCCCTGGATGATCGAGCTGGCAACGCGGATAGAGCGATCCTCATTTACAGTTACCCACCACGCCCTTTCCGATCTGGGTGAGGTCGTCAAAAAAGCGCGGGAGGACGGTCTGCTGGTCCGGGATCGTTTCGTCTTGCTCGATCAGTTGGGCGCTGGGGGCATGGGCAGCGTCTTTACCGCGCGAGATCTCCGCCGAGAAGAAGCCGGCGATACCGATAGTATTGTGGCGATCAAGTTTTTGAGTGCCTCATTTAGTGAGCACCCCGATGCCTTGGTCACGCTTCAGCGAGAGGCCAGAAAAACGCAGGCTCTGGCACACCCCAACATTGTCACGGTTTTTGATTTTGATCGAGACGATGATCGTGTCTTCATGACCATGGAGCTGTTAAAAGGTGAGCCTCTGTCAAAACTTGAGAATCTCGAGCAGGCCACCGGCAAAACCTTTGACCGGGTCGACCTGCTAAAGCAGATGGTTGAAGGGTTAGCCTACGCGCATTCCCAAGGCATCATTCATTCGGATTTAAAACCCGATAACGTCTTCGTCACATCAGAGGGTCGGCTCAAAATTCTGGATTTCGGTATTGCGCGTCTGGCGGCGGGCTCGCTGACAGGCGATAGTTTCGATGTATCTCGCCTTGGCGCACTGACTCGCCGCTATGCTTCTCTTGAAATGATTCGTGGTGAAGCACCCCATCCCTCCGACGATGTCTATGCACTGGGGCTGATTGGCTGGTGGCTGTTCTCGGGACAACATC
>CAXPOA010000260.1:0-11590 GCA_964218505.1 Luminiphilus sp. | reverse complement strand
GATCCGAAGATCCTCGGCATAAACTAACCCCGATAGGCTGATGACAAAAGCGGTTAAAAGAATTGCGGCAACGTGTTTCATAGACCAATCTCCATTTGTAAGAGGTTTTTATCGTTATTGCTCAAGCGCTCCATGCTTGAGTCATATGAACAGCACCCTACCGACTATCATTGAGTCTGTCGAGACCTGCGGTTGGGACGTTACTTTGCAAGGACCTGGTGCGCGAAGGTCAGGTGTTTTTAGTAATATTATGCGCGAGAGCCCTAAGCTTTGAGGTCATGTTGCAGTGTTGGCGAGATTGCTGTTTGCGGTTTTTATTTTTGTCTGGGTGTGTGGTTGCGCAACGCCCGATGAAAATACGAAAAAATCTGAGCGAAAATCCCAGCATGCGAGTGGTTCAGATTGCAGGCCGATCATGAATGGTGATGGGTCTGTTTGGAAGGTGTCTTGTCGTCACTAGTGTTCCGGTACCCTGGCTGATTCAGAGCTTGTCTGTTTGACTTCAACGACATGACGAACACTAGTGAGGTGCTCGTCATGCCAGAAAAACAAAATCGTTTGGTCTTATTAGGTGTTATCAAACATCAGCTCGGCGACGAAAGACCTTGACGCTTTGCAGTCCACCAGCAGATTCATGCCGCTTTCTACTTCAGGGTTGTTTTCCACGAACTCGAGCCAGTTGTTCGCCATATGACCTCGCGCAGCAAATGAATACCAATGATTCATTTGGACGAAGTCATATTCCTGACTGCCGTCGAAGCCCAAGTAAGGGAAAAAGTAGTGGATGCCCCAGCCCTTGAAGCCGCCTTCATCCATTAAGGCCTTATCCTTCTCGGCTTGCGCATAGAGTTGATCCACAGACACACCTTCGCGCATGGAACACTGCGCAAACTGTACAGGCTGCCGCAGATCTCGCTCATCCTGCGGGATGCGATTGTGTACTACACCGGCGTTAAACATGGCAATCGACCGGTGACAGGTGCCAGCAGGTGTGCCGGAATCATCGCTCCCGGCCCAACCACCATAGTTATTTGCAAAAGAGCCCCACTCCTCATACATGGCCTCGCCATCAGGCCAGCTGCCCCAGAGGATATAATCGTAGTCGCTAGAGTCGCCCGCATGCATAGGTGTCAGTATGAGCTGCATATACTTGGTGCCCTCTGAGGCGGAGAACTCTCCATACGTTTTGCTATCTGCGATAGCGTCCTGCATGGTTTTTCCTTCATTGAGTTTGCACCAATGGAACTCTGATCGGACCTCGTATTCCTGAGCTGCTACAACGGGAGAAAGTAGAATTAGGAAAGTGAAAATAACGTTGCGCATAGTTAAATCCCCGATTGACTATTTCAATGAGCGTATTTGCTTTTTTTACGTAAAGTTACGACGTTAGAGTCAAGAGGTTTGACATATTTGGCAATTAAATTTCCTTTGTTGGCGCGATTCAGCTATTTATCGGCGTGCTTAAGATAATTGTCTAGGACGGGGGAAGGCAGAGCGTGTTTTTGGTAGCCACTCAATGGCGGCCCTCCCGATCAAAAAATCCCGGAAAAGGGCTGTTTTTCTACAACACCGCGTTCCCGATTTACCTATTCATGCTTCAGATTACTCTCCATCGCCCTCAGCGCTTATAAGTTTATGATCGAATGAACCCCGCCTTCATAACGCGACGGCGCAGGGTTCAGCAAACTGTTGTGCCTGGAGTTACAAAGAGAAGTTGTTAGTTCCGTAGTCGCGCGTCTTAGCGAATTGCCTACCAACTACAGTGTCTTCGGTTTCGTCACCTAAGAAGATATCGATATCCTCCAGAGAGTTCTCTTGTTTGAATGAATTTCCAATGATAGCTGTACTTTTCGCGGCCGCTCCTCCGAAATTAAAGGCATTGACGTATATACCTACGGTAGCGCTACCCAAAAATTCATTGGCAACAATAACGGCGTTATCCACATCAAATATCCCAACGCCCAATTGATCATCGCCGCCGCTTCTACGTAATAGTTCAAAAGAGTTCTCTGAAATTACCACGCTGGTATCGGTACGCTTTTCCCTATTAAAAACCCTTACGCCATATGCATACGATCCCGATGAGCTTTGAACGAACTTATTGTTGTGAACTACGATTCGGTTGCTGCCCGGGGCATAGACCTCACTGGTATAAACTAGTACTCCATCGAAAGTGTACTCAAAGGTGTTTCCAGTTACTGTGGCGTTTTGATTTGCATTTTCCATGACAACGCCTTCTGCTACTTCGATGAAGTCATTGAAATTTACGTCGACCTGCCCGCCTCCAAGTAGGCTGATATTTGCACCAATATCAAAGCCTTCGACGGAGGATCTGTTCAATTTAAAAGTACCGAGAGACCCTTTCTGATCCTCGACGCAAACCAAACGCCCAGCCATTTGGACTGCAGTTGAAATATCTGAGCTGTTTGGACTGATGAGGGTGACGCGGTCTACATTTGCGAAATGCGTTCGGGCCCCACAAGACTTTTGTGTGAAGCGAAATAGGATAAAGGAACGGCCTCTGGAGCAAGGCCTGTCGACATCAACGGTCATTTTCCTTACGCTAACATTCCCGCCAAAAAATGAAAAAATCCCTGATGCATCGTCAAAATCGTCTCCGCACTCAGCAGCATTGTTGGCAACAAAAACTCTGCTCTTTCGACGATTACTGCCTTGAAATACACCTTCAAAATCTGCCACATCTATCGTGGATATTTTGAAGTCACCCTCCGCCAAGGTGATCGAACCTAGCCCTTGTTCCTTTGCTGACTGAAAAGCACATTTAATGTTGGCTGTATCATCCTTCCCACTTGGTGCTATTAGATAACCAGTCCCCTCTATAGATGTGTACTGGCCACATTCGTTGGATAAGGCAAATACCGTCGGGATGTGGAATGCCAATAGAAGTATTACAGTCCTAAGAATTATCACTCGTTGTCTCCTGGTTTCTCATTGAGCTGATTTACGTTACGGCCACAATGTTTTGGTGTCCCACTAGCCGATATCAGTTCCTGAGTGAATCGCGTGGACATTATCTTAGCAACGAATGCACTTCGGTTACCATAAAGCTCTTGGTGGCTTTCGTATCAAAAAGCTTTTCTTCATCAGCTCTAATCTCCGCTTGTGCAGCGGTCGCTTGCATTCCCTCCATCGCGGCGAGCATTGAACTTTTGTTTGGAAACCAAACTTCCATCATGACGTCGAAATCTGGTGCCGCCTCATAGGAGGAACTGCCCGAAGGGGCCTCCACATAACGCCTTATATACTTGATGGCATGAGGAAGGAGGTATTTCTCGCCCAGATGGCGGTGGACGTCCTCATAGTGATTGCGGAATTCTTCCTTTGTTAGTCCAGGCTTTCGGGTCAGCAGGGTAATGACTTTTATGGGCTGTTTAGACAGATTTTGGCCGCTGGAACTTGATGCCGCGCCGGCGCTGCCAACGAGTTTCGGGTTGGTCTGCCATGGCCATACTCTGAAGGATCGCACGAAAAAAGACTGGAAGATGATGATGATCAACCAGGTTGCAAACGCAGGCATCCGGACCGATTTAACGTGGTCGGTATTAAATCCAAATGCCGTTGTGGTGCTGGAAAAGCGCTCAAAAAATACCTGTGACTCGCACTGATTGCTGGCGCAGGTCTTAACCTCGTCTACAAGTGCCATCACATCGGACAGCATTTGCCAGTAGCTGGTGAGCGTCAGGCCCACCGCGGCGATCCACAGAACAAGCGCCGAGAAGGCAATCCAAGCCAAGATGTCGCTAACAGTCTTTTTCACTACGAGTCCTTTGTTGATGAGCTAGATTTGCGGCGCAGGGTCCCAGTGGGTCAATGTCGGGTTTGGGCCTGTGTGTTTCTCAGCCGCCCAGCTTGTCCAGCAAGCTATAGTAGAGCATGCCCGCGACCAGCCCGGGCCATCGGAGTAAGGTGCCACCGGGAAATCGATGAGTAGGCACCGACGTCATCAGATCAAACTTTTCAGAATCCCCATCAATGGCTGAGGCCAGGAGCTTTCCTGCCATGGTCGCCGTGGGCACACCGTGACCTGAAAACCCCTGGGCATAAAAAATTCGCGACCCTATTCGCCCAAAATCAGGCATGCGGTTCATCGTGATGCCCAGAGTGCCCCCCCAGCCGTAATCGATTTTCACATCGGCGAGCTCCGGATAGATTTTAAGCATGTACGGCCTGACAAATGCTTTGATGTCTCGAGGAAATCGAGATGTGTAATTTTCTCCGCCGCCAAAAAGAAGCCGGCCGTCGCCAGAGAGCTTCCAGTAGTTAATGACGAATAGGCTATCAGACAGACTGTGATTATCCCTCGTGACCGCCCGCTGCTGCTCGGGGGACAGGGGCTCGGTTGCGATTACAAAGTTGTTGATGGGCATGATATTACCGGCGATAGCCGGCGCCAATTTGCCTAGATACCCGTTACATGCGAGCACCAGCACCTTGGCTGTCACGTAACCTTCGGGGGTGTTGACCTCAGCCTGTGGTTCATCCCGCCATGTAATAGCAGGGGATTGTTCGTAAATCGTGACTCCTAGTCGCGACGCAGCACCCGCAAGCCCATGCGCATATTTCAGGGGGTGAAGATGACGAGCCCCGGTATCAAGCATGCCACCGTACATACCGCTAGCGCTGGTAAGTTCAGCAAGTTCTTCTCGGTCTACATAGCTTGCCTTGGTATAGCCGTAATCCCGGGTTAGCTGCTCTACCTCGTGTTCCAGGTCACGGGCATGGCTTTTCTTCGCGGCCATATGAAGATTGCCGACCCCCAGTTCGCAGTCTATGTGATGAGTATTTATGAGTTCGCACACCAGATCGACTGCGTCGAGCCCTAGCTGCCACAGACTGCCTGCGGTCTCTCGGCCAACCCATTTCTCGAGGCTACTTTGATCTGCACGCTGGCCGGTTCCCACGTGTCCGCCGTTTCGCCCCGAGGCACCCCAGCCTACCCGGTTGGCCTCAAGAACCGTGACCTTATAGCCACGCTCGGCGAGGTGGATAGCACTCGAAAGCCCGGTATAGCCACCACCGATAATGCAAACGTCGGTTTCCGTGCTGCCTTTCAGGGAGGGAAAGGCACAAGGCGCGCCCGCTGATGCGGCGTACCAGGAGTCAACATGTTCACTAAAAGCGGGCATGTCAGCATTATCCTCCGGATGACGGGTTTGGGGGAAATACCCCCGAAGCGGGAGTTTGACAGCTTGCGGGGTGCATGGGGCAGGCACATACTAGCGTTTCCGAAGCAACCTGCAGGTTTTTATGAGTACCTCAAAATCGGCGAAAGCCGATGACTCAACGATCATTCACCGTTCAGAGGCCGTGATCGCGCCCCAGTCGGTGACCGAGGAAGACAAAGCCACCATCACCCAGTGGCTTACCGACAACAATATTTCCGAAATTGAATGCATCGTCCCCGACACCACCGGGAATGCTCGTGGCAAGTTTATCCCTGCCCATCAGTTTATTACCCAGCTCGAGCAGCGCTTGCCTGAGGCTATCTTGGTGCAAACCGTCACGGGTGAGTATACCGATGAGCACTGGGATTTCGTTGAGCCCACCGACACCGATATGATTCTTCGCCCCGATGCCTCGACGCTGCGCATCGTCCCTTGGGCGCGAGAGCCAACCGCACAGATTATTGCTGACTGTTTCAAAAACGACGGCACACCCCATCCATTGTCGACCCGTAATGTATTGCGCTACATATTGAAGCTGTACGCGGATGCTGGTCTGAAGCCAGTTGTTGCGCCGGAGGTAGAGTTCTATCTCGTAAATAAGAACACCGACCCAGATTACGAATTGATGCCGCCAAAGGGGCGTTCGGGTCGACGAGAGGTCGCGCGCCTGTCCTTCAGTATTGATGCGGTTGCCGAGTTTGAAGACTTTGTGGAAGACATGTACGACTTTGCGGACGCGCAAAAGCTCGACGTAGATACCTTGATTCATGAAAACGGTGCCGCCCAGATGGAAATCAATTTCCGCCACGGCGATCCTCTGGCGATGGCAGATCAGGCCTTTATATTCAAGAGAACGGTGCGCGAGACGGCTCTGAAGCACAATATGTACGCCACCTTCATGGCAAAGCCTATGCAGCGTGAGCCCGGCAGTGCACTACACCTTCATCAATCAGTCCTAGACGCCAAAAGTGGCCGCAATATTTTCAGTGATGATGCGGGAAATCCGACAGCGGAAATGATGCACTACATCGCCGGGCTGCAACGTTATACCCCAGAGCTCATTAGTTTCTATGCGCCGAACGTAAACAGCTATCGCCGTTTGGCCCCCGATATTTCAGCGCCTATCAATCTGAGCTGGGGCTTTGATAACCGGACCACGGCGTTTCGGGTTCCCAATAGCACACCGGATAACATGCGGATCGAAAATAGGTTTCCGGGCGCGGACGCGAACCCTTATTTGGCGATGACAGCGACCTTGGCGAGCGGCCTGCTGGGAATGCGTCAGAAGCTTCAGCCCACCGAGCCCCACAGAGGCACCGCCAACGATGAGGATGTCGAAGTTGCGCGAACGCTTGAGGAGGGGGTGCGTCAGTTAAATGACACGCCGGAACTGCAGCAGATGATTGGTGAGCTGTTTATGCGGGCGTACGCGGCCATCAAGCTGGACGAGTTCGAGGAATTCAATCGGGTGATTAGCTCCTGGGAACGAGAGCATCTTCTATTGCAGGTGTAGGGGATGGCAGATCTTCTCCAACGACCGCGGACTTATTGTTGCTTCGCCAGCTAAGAAACGTTGATGATATGAATCGACTCGTTAATACCCGTGTCAGCCCAAGGTAGTTCACCAGCCTCAAGCCATACTATCGGCCACGTTTTGTATCGCGCGGCTAAGTATCTTATTTATGGTCTGCTTACGGTAAACGTAGGCCTTTTTTTGCAGGAAGAAATGCTTTCTGCCCAACATGCGCTCGACAGCGGTTCGAGCTTCAGCTCATTGATTCAGCTTTTTTCTGCCACCCTTGATACCGCCGCATGGGTAATTCTATTACTTCTTTTTGAGTTGGAAACCGCTGTTATTCCTGATGAAAAATTAGTGGGTAAAACAAAGTGGCTCATTCATGGTGTGCGCTTCTTGTGTGGCGTAGCCATCGTGTCCGCCTGTCTTGGCTATATTGGGGAGTGGGAGGTGTTTCTCGTTTCTGCGCCGGCACCTGCTAATCCCTGCGAACTTGTCGACGGTAGGTGGTCTGTTCTTCTGGACTTCGACGAGTTCACTCCGTTGACCCCGGAGAACTGCCTTGCGCTGGGTAATGATGCGCTGCAAGCCACCGGGCTCAGCTACGTTCTTGCGACCCCTGCAGCTTTTAAGAGTGCTTACGACCTGGCGCTGGTTGATGTGGTTAATGCCAGTGCCTGGATTCTCGTTGTGATCCTTCTCGAAATTGAGGTTAGGTTGCAGTTACGTGGGGGAGTGCCTGGGCAGTTCCAGTGGTTAATGAATGGCTTCAAAGTCGTCCTCTACACCACGTTGGCACTCGCCGCGGTTTACTGGGGGTTTGAGGGCGAGTTTCTGGACTTCTGGGATGCGGCGCTGTGGCTGTTCGCTTTTGTCTTCATTGAACTAAATGTCTTTGCTTGGCAGCAGGAACTAAAAACGCAGGGGGAAGCAAGCTCCTGAGAGCCAACCTGCCCCCAGTGGATTTCTTGAGCAGGAGAGAGTGCCCCTGCCCAAGGGCGGTTCAGAAATCCTCGTCGAATTCGAAGTCGTAGTCGCCGAGCTCTTCCCGCAGCCTCAGTGCTTCTAGCCGCTGCTCAGCACGTCGTCGTTTATCCGCGAGGGAGTCCTCGCGAAGCGACATGGTTTCATCCGCTAAGTTATCAAAGTCTTCATCCCCAAAGTCTGCGAGGTTAGGATCATAGAGATCATCCATAGCCTCTTCGGTTTGGGTTTGGTTACGCTCACCCATAAATCACCTCCCGATGATTCAGAACAAGTCTAGTGGATCGTTCCACAGGCGCAGTTGAAATCAATAGGGGGTTTGGTGGCAATGAATTTTTTGGCATCAAAAGTCCCTTTTTAAATAACCGAATTAAATATGGCGACTCGCTCGATTTCATCTCCCTCCGTGGAAAAAACATCCTTGTTTTTTTTCCAAACCGGCTTCCTGCCGGTGGCGAGCCGCCGCTAAAGAGACAGCAAAAGTTATGCCAACTGAGAAACCGGCAGAACCGCTTGAATTTATTGTGCTGACTCTATGCCTACAGGGGAATGGACGCGTCCGCGGCGTTAAAAGTGCGTCCGACGAGGGAAGATTAGGGCAGTTTTTCGAGGACCTCGGACACGATGCCTTCGGGAGAGTTCGTATCTACCGTTACCTTGACTTCTGACCAGCGCTCATAGAGTGGTATTCGCTCTCGATAGATATCGGCCAGAGTCTGATCCTTGCCCGAGGCGATGCCTCTGTCGGGGGCGAGGGAGATCCGATAGTCCACGGTTTCCAGCGTCGCTTCCAGATAAACCACGGTGGTTTGGTCGGCCAGTCGTTGCATGATCTTGTCGCTGTAAACCACCGAGCCGCCGGTAGAAATCACGCTGGGTGAAATCGGCATGTCTAAAAGAACCTGCTCTTCTATCGCCCGCAGGTGGTGGTGATCACTGCGGGCGATGATCTCTGCCAGCGTCGCATCTTCCTGCGTCTGAATCAAAATATCCGTGTCGACAAAAGCGGTGCCGAGACGCTTCGCTAATAGAACCCCGACCGTGCTTTTACCACTGCCAGGAAATCCGATCAGGCTGATAATATGCGTGCTGCTCATGTCATATCCTTCTGTACAACCCCTACTGTATCCTCAGCCTTGAGTCCCTGCCACACACGGTCCACGCTACAGGTCTTATTTTTGGGAAAGACTATGCCAGATTCGCTCAAGAAAACACCGCTAACCGAGTTTCATCGAGAGCTTGGTGCTCGCCTTGTGGCTTTTGCGGGTTATGAGATGCCCGTGCAATTCTCCGAAGGAATCATTCGCGAACATTTACACACGCGGGAGGCTGCGGGCCTTTTTGATGTTTCCCATATGGGTCAGATCATGGTCACAGGGAATGAGGCGGCAAAAGAGCTGGAAACATTGATGCCTAGTGACCTCGTTGCGCTCGGGATAGGTCAGTCCACTTACTCTTTGTTAACCACTGTGAATGGGGGGATTTACGACGATCTTATTATTACCCGCTACAGTGATACTGCTTTCTTTCTGGTGGTCAACGGGGCCTGCAAGGGGCGGGACCTGGAGTTAATAAAAGCCGGCTGCCCAACCTCTTCAGTGGAAATGTTGGAAGAGAGGGCGTTAGTGGCTCTTCAGGGCCCAGAGGCACGCCGGGTGATGGAGGCTCTTGCTCCGGAGGCGGCCTCGCTACCTTTTATGTCGGGGCGAGATCTGTCCATTCTTGACACGCCTTGTTACGTGACCTGCTCCGGATACACCGGAGAGGACGGATTTGAGATCTCCGCGCCCGCAGCGCAGGCTGAAAACATCGCTCGCGCACTTCTCAATCACTCTTATGTAAAACCCGTTGGGCTGGGCGCAAGAGATTCCCTCCGTCTGGAGGCAGGGCTTTGTCTTTATGGGCATGAATTAAGTGAGACCATTTCGCCCATAGAGGCGGGCTTGCGCTGGGCGATCTCGCCAGTGCGGCGCTCCTCTGGGGCACGGGCGGGAGGCTTTCCCGGCGCCGCAACGATCCTTGATCAATTAGCTACTGGCTCCCCGCGTACCCGTGTTGGACTCAAAGTGGCTGGCAAGCGACCGGTTCGTGAAGGTCAGGAAATCCAGAACGGCGCTGGGGAAAAGCTGGGCATGGTGACCTCGGGAGGATTTGGCCCGTCCATCGATGGCCCTATTGCGATGGGTCTTATCGAAACTTCCGCTGCGGCAGCAGGCAGTGTTGTCGGAATAGATGTCCGCGGAAAGCTCATCGAGGCCGAGATTGTCCCAATGCCTTTCGTAAAACAGCGTTATTTTCGTGGCAGGTAACGGGATATCAGCCGGACTTTTCAGGGCACCCCTTTGGATTGAGACGGTCTGCCAGTAACGGTCTTCGCGATTGTTCCCACCGGCGCCACAGGGTGAGCACACCTGCCGCAACAGAGCGCCCCGCTCGCGTGAGATAGCCAAACAAGGCGAGTATGACGATGATCCCTACAAGCCCAAGCCAGGGAAGAAATGGGTAAAAGCGTTCGAGTCGTTGCTCCCAGGTGAGGGACCGGGGCGGCAACTCGCCACGAATCTCAAATTGAATCGAGTCAGTGGTGAGAACCTCCAGACGGCGGGTGGTTGTATTCAACCAGTTGATCTGCACGCCGGGAATAATGGCGCTCCCCGGCGCGGATGCTATCCAGGTCGTCGTTTCTTTCCGCTCCGCCGAGAGCCGGCCCCGATTGGATGAGTTTTTTAATACCGACGGTTGAGGATAGGTTTGCAGCAAATCAAGGGGTTGATGGTCAACACGCGGAAGAAACATGGCCATTACGTCCTGTGCCTTGATAGCGACGTGTCGGGTGATGGCTGATCCCAGATAGGCGTCGCCGAATTTCTCGAGGCTTTGCACCAGTGTGACGTCGGGACTGGCCACCCAGTAGTCAAGCTCCTTGAGTTCCTCTGGTAAATCTATTGTCAGCGTCAAGGGATCGGTCTTGAGGGTGGTGTGAAACTCTCGGGCGGCGGATTCGGACACCGACACTGAGACGTCAATCGGTGGGATGCGCAGGATGCCCTCCTGTGTGGCAAACGCGTCGATCGACCATCGCTGGACCGACCAACTGATGCCCGCCCTGCGTTCGGTGGCGTTGGCCGCGAAGTCCTGGTTTTGCACCATGATCAAATCGGGAACTTCCGGAAGGTTTATTCGGGTGCCCGCAGTAAACCATCTGGGCGTGGCCACGGTAATTTCAATTTCTACGCGTTCCCCGGGCACCGCGCCCTGGGCTGGATTGAGCGTCGCGGTCACCTCAACCAGTTCATGAGCTTCTTCAGCGACACTGGCATTGATATTGACTCCAAGGAGCAACGTTAGCGCGATGTAAGTGATCAGTATTCGATTTGATAGGTTATCGGTCACTGTTCGCTCACTCCGCGCTCCTGATATTGTGCGCTGAACTTATTGCGTAAAAAGCTGGAGGGATCGGGCTGCACGTTTTGCATCCATAGTCTCGCAAGCTCGGGACTAGCGAGAATTTCCTCTGCGCTGTATTGGATGATTGATTCCTTATCCAATGCAAGTTCGGTAGCGCCCTCTGAGGGCCGAGGGCCCACATCAGGATCTAACTCTTCACTGCCAACCCCAGCTTCCGATGACTGGGACTCGCTCAATCGATTGGCCTCATCAATGATTCTCTGCATGAGCTGACGATTACTTGTCGCGGGAAAAAACGAAGGATCGAGGCTTAAAATGTCATCGTAAATTTTCTGGGCGCCCACGTAATCGCGCCGATGCGCTCGGGCATTTGCTTCGTTAAAAAGCGCAGCCGTCGAGTCATTACGGGTAAACAGTAGCGCCGCGCGGTCAAAGTCCTCCCCATAATAGTGGGCGACTGCCTGCCATCCCGAATCATCAAATATCCGAGCGGCTT
>CAXPOA010000259.1:0-3340 GCA_964218505.1 Luminiphilus sp. | reverse complement strand
GTGCAGGCCAAAATTGGCGAAATGGCACTAGGTGTAGATGCCAGTGCCCTCCTCGTTTACCGTGCCGCCTGGACCAAAGACTGCGCTGCAGACCGAGTCACCCGTGAAGCCGCGATGGCTAAATACCATGCCACCGAGACGGCCCAGCAGGTAGTCGACACCGCAGTTCAACTGCACGGTGGTAAAGGCGTGACCAAGGGTTATATCGTGGAATCTCTCTACCGCGACGTTCGCGCGCTACGGATCTACGAGGGTGCAAGCGAAGTACAAACCACCATCATTGCTCGACAGACCCGCCTAAACCATGCGGGCTCCTGAACTGACGTCAAAGATAAACTAGGACGCCATCCTCAGGCTTCCAAGGTAGTCCATCTTGCCCAAGGGCACGCCGTGATGCCGCAGAATGCTGTAGGTGGTCGTGGCATGAAAATAAAAATTGGGAAGCGAAAACGACAGCAGGAAACTCTCGGTAGTAAAGGGTAGTTCTGTTTTGCCAATTTTAAACAGCATGGGCCGCCCACCCAGTTCGTTTACCGCGGTTTCTTCCAATTCAGTGCAGTAGGCGATGGCCTCGTCGACCAGTCCTAACAAATCGCTGTAGCTCAGCTCCCCGAGCTTTGGTGGCGGTTCAAACAGACCAGCAGATAAACCCTTCATCGCGCCCAGCGAATGGTGCCATACCGATACCACCTGAAAGGAAAAGGGCAACATATCCTCGTGCAAACGAAAGTTAACGAGTGCCTCCAAATCAAGCGCCGAGTCAGCAGCAGTAGCCGCACCTCGCTCCATAGCGTTTTTAACACCCCCCAAGATTTGTAAAAAACTTGCAACGCTACAATCATAAAAACTAAGACTCATGTCGCTCTCCTAATGCTGGCTTACTAATATGTTAGTGCTCGACAGGTGCTTGTGACCGCCGACGCATCTACCCTCTTCTCACCAATTGGCACATCGAGGGCTAGCCCACGATGATTGCTAATTCGAGGTACACTATCCTTGTTCACTTAATGGCTGCAACAAAAGACGAGCTACTACCCTATGAAAAGCCAGCAACGGTCTCTATCTCAGGAAGAGATCATTGATTTTGCGAAAGCCTTTGACCCTCAGCCCTATCATATGGATGCCGCCGCGGGCGATGCTTCGATATTTGGCGGTCTGTGTGCCAGCGGCTGGCAGGTTGCTGCTGTGGCGACCCGACTCGCCAGTGACACACTGGTAGCAGAGGGTTACAACCCTGTCATGCTCACCGAGGTCAGTGAGATGAAGTGGCGTAAACCCACGTTTGTCGATCAATCGATATCAACTGAAATTCAATTAGGGTGTAAGCAGCCTGACTCGATGGTGCCCGGATGCGAGAGTCAGCGCGTCGAGATTTCCGTATTCGGACCAGGGGAATCACTAGTGGCTGAAATTTCTGCGGTTTTTGCTGTGGAAGCGAGTCAATGAGTAATCTCTATCTTCGCAATCGCTGGTTTGAAGACCTCCCGGTGGGAGAATTTCATGTTTTCGGGAGCCATACGTTTTCGGAACTCGAGATGATCGAGTTTGCCCGACAATATGATCAGGCCCCGGAGTACACAGACCCAGAAGTAGCACGCACCCTGCGCTGGGGTGGGTTGGTAGCTGCCCCCTGGCATGTGTGCGCCATGTGGATGCGCAAGATGGTCGATTACATGGAGGTCTATGCTCAGGGTGTCAACGACGGCCGGCGAAACGGCGCGGGCATTTCAGTGCAGTCAATGACCTGGCTCGAACCGGTTCGGCCCGGACACACTATTACTTACACCTACGAGATAATCGGCAAATCAGACAAGGTCGTTCGGGATAAGTGGGGTGTGATTCGCAGCCGTAACGAGGCATTCAATCAGAACGGTGCCAAAGTCCTATCCTTTGAAATCGATATTCTGGCTGAGCGCGGCTCGGACTAGGCCGCCGGACGACACCACAGGATCTTCCACCCTGTTACTCGGCGGCGTGCACCTGCAAAACAAGCTTGCCCCGAGTCCGACCGCTTTCGGACCGTCTGTGGGCTTCGACAGCTTCGGAGAGGGGCATCACCTCTACCGGTGGTAATGGTAACTGTCCTGTCTCGTACTTTTTCATCAACTCGTCGAGCATCTCTCCGTCCGGACGATGATGCAAAAAGATGCTCCTCAGTCCCCGCTCCTCAATCTCTGCCAATTCCGGAGGCTCATTGTTCATAAAGACAACCGCGCCACCGTCCGCTGCGAGACCGATGGCATTCCTGGAAATATCATCGCCGTAAAGCGTCTCGAGTACCAAATCGACGCCCGCCGGTCGCTCCTGTTTAATCACATCAACATAGCTTTCTCGGGTGTAATCAATAACGACATCGGCACCAAGCTGTCCCGCATATTCAGCATTGGCAGCGCTACAGGTTGTATAGACCCAACAACCCAGATGCTTGGCCATTGGAATCGCCACACTGCCGATGCCGCCAGCGCCGGCTTGAATAAAAGCCGATTGACCCGGCTGCAAAGCCCCAAACTCCGACAGGGATTGCCACGCAGTGAGCGAGACCAAAGGGAGCGCTGCGGCATCGGTAAAGGCGATCGATGGGGGCTTTCGTGCGATCGCCGTCGCATCGACAGGAACGTACTCGGCATAAGTACCGTGTTGCACTGACCACGTGAAGGCCAGGCCCACGACTTCATCCCCAACGCGCCAGCCATCGACGTCACTACCGACCGACTCGATGACGCCTGAAAAATCCCAGCCGGGGACCACAGGGAATGTTCGACTGATGTACTCTTGAAGTTCGCCTGCTCGCAGTCGCCGATCAATCGGATTAACTCCCGCGGCCGCCACCCGCACGAGCACCTGATGTGGCGCGCAGGCCGGAACAGGCAGCTCGCCTTCGGTGAGTACGTCGGCGTCACCGTAGCTTGAGTAATAGATGGCTCTCATTTCTTACTCCTTCTTGGTAGTCAGGTATCTCAGTTGATGGCACCACATGGACTAACCAAAGCGACCGTTTAGATCGTGAGCCTTTTAGATCGTGAGCCTTTAAGATCGAGACCCTTGAAATCGTGGCCCCCGAGATCGCGGGCTGCTACGCCGATGTTCTTCGCATCGGGACTCTCCATACGCTACTCATGTTAACCACATGAGATAGGCAACAACCACTGCCGCTAAAAATAAGGTCTCACCCAGCAGCAAAATCACGGGTCTGAAGCCAATGGTCATCACCTCTTTCAACGAAGTACGGATACCGAGCGCTGCGATCGCCAATAACAACAACAGCGAGGCTGAATCAGCGAGCGGTCGGGCCACCGCGGGGGGCATGTAACCCGCGCTATTCAAAACGAAAAGCAATACA
>CAXPOA010000258.1:0-5571 GCA_964218505.1 Luminiphilus sp. | reverse complement strand
TCGCTGTAGGCATAAGGGGCGGGGGCCTCAGACCCCAGTAGACCAGCCACTTTGAGCACCCGAAAATCAGTACACCCCGGCAACCGACGCACATTCGGCATATCCACGTTTCTGGCCCAACGCTCATAAGCGTCTGGATCCGCCTCTGGTAACAAATTGCACAGCACTACAATGGTGGTCATCGCTCAGTCCTCACGTCATTGATCAGGGTGTGCTGAAGAGCATACAAAAGACACGGGGTCGATGCTGGCAATTTGTGCTCGAGCGATTCACGGGTCAATGGCACACACAGACGCGCTGTTGACGGCCCCTTTGACATGATGTCAGCCTCAACGATATGCGGAGAAATCGGTCACATCCATGACGGCGAATGCCTTCTTCCCGACCCTGTTCAGCCCGATTGATATCGGTGGCGTGACACTGAGAAACCGGATCATCCATGCGGCCATTGTCACGCAGTACGTGGCGGGCAGCGCGCCGACCGAGAGACTGCTCAACTACTACCGCGCCCGCGCTGCGGGCGGCGCGGCTGCCATCGTCACCGAACCGATTGCCATGACGCGCTTCAGCAGACTGCCCTCTCGGCTGCGCTGCTGGGACGACGAGGGGTTTGATCAGTTGCAGCGGGTTGCTGCGAGCATCAATGAGTCTGGTGCGCACGTGTTGGGGCAAATTCAGGACTCGGGGCGCGGCCGACACGCAGTCGGGCGTAACAACGAGGCAGTAGGGGCATCTCCACTGCCGGATGACCTGAGCTGGACCGTGCCGGCGGTGCTATCCCCGGGTGACATCAGGGAAATGATTGACCATTGGGCGCAGGGCGCGCGGCGACTGCAGCGGGCCGGGTTTTCAGGGGTTGAGATTTCAGCAGGGCATGGACACCTGTTCCATCAATTCTTATCTCCGTGGTCGAACCGGCGAACGGATGAGTATGGCGGTGACCTGGAGAACCGCACGCGGTTCCTCACCGAGTTGGTCTCGGCGATACGAGCCGAGTGTGGGCGCCCATTCATCGTCGCCTTGAAACTTCCGGGTGACGACGGTGTGGCGGGGGGCATTGACCTTGAGATGGCGTCGGCCATCAATGCGCTGCTGGCAGAACACGCCGAAGATTTTGATTTGTGGACGTGGGTCTGGGGTGCGCATGCTCGATCGCTGCATCTGCACTTGCCCGATGCCCATGGTCCCCGGCACCCATACCTTGAGCACATCAAAGCGCTGCGGTCTGACCACCCGGACATCGCGACAGGCGCAATTGGTTACCTCACAGACCCGGTCGAGTGCGAGACCGCTTTGACCAATGGCACGAGTGACGTGGTTTTTCTCGGGCGACCCTTGATCACAGACGCCGCGTTTCCGAACAAGGCCGCTGCGGGCAAGATTGAGGATATCCGCTACTGCGTATCGTGTAACAGTTGCTGGCGGAGCATCATCGAAGCCGGCGCTTTAGCCTGCGACAACAACCCAAAAGTGGGCGAGCCGGACGAGCTCCTCGTTGCGCCACCCGCTGTCACCGCGCGCCGGAATGTGGTGATCGTCGGCACCGGCGTCGCGGCGCTGGAAGCCGCCCACACAGCGGCGGCTCGCGGCCACAAGGTCACCATACTTGGCGACCACGAAGCATTTGGGGGGAAAACGCGCCTCCATGCCCAGATGCCCGGCGGAGAAAATCTGTCCAGCGTCTATGACTACCAGTACCTGAGGGCGCAGCAGCTGGGCGTGAAATTTGAGCTGGGCCGGCAGGCCAGCATTGAAGACATCTTGTCCTGCGACCCCGATGTGGTGTTGCTGGCAACCGGTTCTCGGTCTGCTCAACCCGGGTGGCTGCCTGAAGACTGGTTTGCCCAAGGGCTCATCCCCAGTCTTCGTGATATGGCCAAACAGCTGGCGCAGGGTATGGGCCGATCGCCCGGCCGCGCGGTTATCGTCGATCAGGATCACACCGAGATGACCTACGCCACCGCACTGCGAATGGCGAACTACTTTGATCGAATGACGTTGGTGACCTCGCGTGAACGCTTCGCGAACGATGTCTCGCTGATCAATCGACAAGGCATTTTGAAACGGCTGTTTGAGCGTCGCGTGGAGCTGATCTGCCACGTCGAGCCAGAGGGCGTCACGCAGTTGGAAGCGGGCCAGTTCGCCCTGCGAAACGTCTACAACGGCGCGCTCGAGACGCTGGATTCCGTGACTGCAGTGGCCCATGCCAGTAGCAGGGTGCCCAACGATGGCCTACGCGAACCCCTGCTAACCAAAGGGCTGGAGGTCATCCCCATAGGCGATTGCAAAGCACCCCGGTCGCTGATGGCCGCGACGCGCGAGGGTTACGACATCGCCAACGCGCTGTAAGACAGCATCTCTCGAGCAGTGAAATACCCGCACAGGGCTATCCCTTCTTCGCGAGCTTGAGGTACCCCGAAACGCCATATCGATAATTTCTTTAGGCACAAAAAAGGGCGCCAGATGGCGCCCTTTTTGATGCAAGCCTTAATCAGAACTTCAGCTGTACCTCAACACCGAAATTGCGGGGCCGATTGACCGTGCCTTGAGACCACAAACCCGGAGAGTAAACGGGGGTAGAATCAGTTGCACTCGTGGCGTTATAGGCTGCAGCAACATCGAGGAAGTAAAGAGAGTAAATCTCGTCCGTTAAGTTCTTACCGTAAAGAGAAATTCTCCAGTTATCAGACTCGAAGCTAATAGAGGCGTCCAGTATTCCAAACGCATCATTACATGCCGGATTATTGCCGCCAAAGTTGGTTTCAATATACTTATTATTCGCGGACGTGCAGTAATCATCTTTCCAGCGATAATTAATTGAGGATACAAGGTAGCTTGACTCCGAAAGCTGGGCTTCGTGCAACGCTCCCACCGTAAACGTCATGTCAGGAGCGCGGCGAAGATCCAGGCCGCTCTTATCTAGGGTGTTTCCCGCTCCGTCCGGCACTACGTAGTCGTCATAGGAAGCATCCAAGATCCCTAAATTCGCCGACAGCGTCAAACCTCGAGTAGGCACCCACAATGTTTCCAGCTCCATGCCATCAATGCTCGCCGCTGCTGCGTTCTGCACAATGGTTAGCGTTACTGCACCATCTGTGCCGGGTAGAATGACGTCCTCTTGCTTATCGGTGTAATCGACGGAAAAGATGGCGCCGTTAACCTGCAAGGTGTTGTTAAACCACATCGTCTTAAAGCCTAGCTCGATGCTCTCAACCGTTTCAGGTTCATAAGGCCCTGAATTATTGGCACCGGTGTTCCTGCCATTAAATCCGCCGGAACGGAAGCCTTCTGAGTAGGAGGCGTAAACCATGTGATTGTCGGTGGTGTATGCAAGGCTCACCCGGGGTGTGAATTCGTCCCAGCTCTCGTTACCGGTAAAGACTCTGGCTTCCCCGGTCGCAGGATCGGTGTAGTTGTTTTGCGCTGTGGCCGCCAGAGAACTGTCGCAGGCTCCCCAACTCTTAACCGCATACCTTGGATCAGGTCCGGGGTTGGCACCATCAGCTTCTTCCCCCGGCCAGTTGCCATAAAACGGCTGTTCGCCGGTATCGTCGCGAGCGGTGAAAACCTGGCACATGGTTTTTTCTTCGTCGATCCAGCGACCCCCAAGTGACAGGCTCAGTCGATCGGTAATATCAAAATCAAGCTGACCGAAGACCGCCGTATTTTCAGTTTCGTGAAGTGTTCTCGGTGAGTCATTAAACCCGCCAAAGAACCAAGTGGTTTGCCAGGCATCGTATTCGCTATCCCACCAATAGGCACCTACCGTGGTTTTACCCCAAGAAAAGTCGGTTTCTAAGCGGATTTCCAGGCTCTGCTGTTCCTCAGTTTGGGGGCGCGACACTCTAAATAAGTCGACCGCGCTGTTGTCGAATTCCTGTAGCGATGTCTCCTCCATCTCGCGGCTACCGTAAATCGCTACTACTCTGTTGTTTTCATTGATGTCGTATTGAAGATTTAACGTAACTGCTTCGATCTCGACGGAGGCCTTCTGGTCGGAACTATGGAAGGTGTTGTAATGAAAATCACTTAATCCGGGGTTACATTCTTCGGCAGGCTGTCCCACAAAATTAAATAATTCTCCCGAGCCATTGAAGCACGTCGTGGGGCGAGCATTCGTCTCGTCGTCGATATCGTCGTAGATGATGTGGGCCTGAAAGCGGTCGCTTGGGTTCCATAGCGCAGAAACGCTCCAAGCCTGCACTTCGGTATCACCCTCTGTCGTATTTCGTGTGGGGTTATCGAAGTAACCACCGCCGCTTAGGTCCATAGCGGATACTTTTGTCGCTAAGGTGCCATTGAAAATAGCGGGGAGGTTGAGCACGCCTTTAAAGTCTTGTTGATCGTCCTCTGAGATCAAGACGTTCACTTTGCCCCCTAACTCACCTGTTGGCTTGTTACGGATCACATGCACAAGCCCGCCAATCGTATTCCGGCCGAATAACGTCCCTTGCGGACCTCGCAGCACTTCGATCCGCTCAGCATCCCACACATTTAGGAGGGCACCAGTCGAGGTGGCTAAATAAATGCCGTCTTGATAGATAGCAACTGCGGGATCGAAACTTTTTTCGACCTCCGCTAATTGAATGCCGCGAATTGAGACAACAGCTGTGCCATTTCCGAGCACGGGATCAATGATCATGTTCGGCGACACACCGGCGACATCCATCAAATCACGGGCAAACGTTTTCTCGATTGCCGATGCATCCATTGCACTGACCGAGGCTGGCACAGTTTGGAGGTTCTCTTCCCGCTTTTGCGCCGTCACCACGACTTCTTCGATCTCCGCGGTGGTTGATCGCTGGGCATTGACCTGACCAGAGATGGCCATCGACACCGCGACAGCGAGTATTGAGGCATTACGAATCGTACTCATGGGTTCCCTCGTTAATGTTTATTTATGATCGTTATGAAAATTTCAGAACCTGCCGAATGGCAAAAACCTGCTGACAGGACTGATTTTTATTATGTCCGGACAAAGATTAACAGAGTCTCTGTAAAAATAACCCCTATAGCGCGGGTTGAACAGAGCTAATTGGTATAAATCTATGCATTTTCAGGCTGAATCGTTGCCGCCCGGCTCGCACATTCGACTCACACATTCACGGTCTTTTCATAGAAACAGCCGGGAAGATCAGAGTCGTAGCCTTTAGAGCGAGTGAGCGCCCACTGCCAGACAGTCAAAGAGGCAGTTCGGTGGTGTGTTTCATGGTCTCCGTGACAAAGCTTGCGCTAACGTCAAAGAGATCTGCCTTTATGAGTTGCTGATATAACGCATCGCAACCCGGCATATCGGGCACCACTGCTTTACGGATTTGTGGTGCGGTTGCTCAATGATCTGTTTGGGATTCAGGCTAGGGGCGGTTGCTCATGCGCCGGGCCCTACGGCCATACTCTGCTCGATCTGACACCCGAGCATTCCGAGGCGCTGGCTGCCGAGGTGAGGCGCGGGTTTGGCTGCCTTCGCCCCGGCTGGGTGAGATTCAACCTCCACTGGCTGAGTGCTGAGGAGGAAGTTGATTACGTGTTAAGTGCGATGACGCTAATTGCAAGATGGGGCAGCAGACTTTT
>CAXPOA010000257.1:0-9099 GCA_964218505.1 Luminiphilus sp. | reverse complement strand
ATCCTTGGCAATGGAGTGGGGGCCTGCCATCCGAGTGAATGCGCTCATTGTCGGTCTGGTGCATAACGAAGCCGGGGTGGCCCATTACGGCGGCGAGGAGGGATTCAAGCGAGTCGCCGATATGTTGCCGCTGAAGCGCATGGCCGAGCCCTCAGATGTCGCTAATGGAGTACTTATGCTTTGCAGCCAGCAAGCGAGCTATATTTCGGGGGCTACTCTGGAGGTCGATGGAGGCGGTGAGGTGCCCGTTTTCTTACATCTTGCTAAAGCGAGGGCTGAAGCCAAATAGGTGACGTCCACGCTCGCTCTCGAATCACCGGCGAGTAGAAGGGCTCCAGACTCGCGTCAATGCAGCAGTTGTCGAAGGCATCAGCCGAGGCGCCAAGCTCTTGCGCCCGTCCTCGCGCTTCTGTCAGCTGGTCCTTGCAATTCTCGGCCAGAGGATTGACCCCTAGGGATTGGCACTGCCGCGTACTCCAGCGGCAGCTGGGACTCTCGAGCACTCGGGCATAGTAAAATGCACTCTCACTGGCGTCGTAGCTAGGATCGGTCCACACAGCACACAAACGATTGGCGCCGGTGGCTGTCACTTCACAGGAGAGCGGATCAACCCCTAGGTCATTGATGGGCGAGCCCGCAACATCCATCACCCGTTCGTGAGTCTTCCCCTTTTTATCGACCCAACCTTTAATGATCTGTATCCGTTCCAGAGGATTGCCCGGTGAGGTGCTTGTGCCGGGATCACGCTGAGCGGAGACAAAAAACCGCGGCCCATCGTGTTTCGCTGCCGGGTTAAGTACTCCCCCCATGGGGACGCCATCCCGATAGGCCTGAGCGATGGCATCAGGTTGCTCGCACAAATCTTCGCTGTAGTCGCCCGCAAAGAAGCGCACAATGGGTCGGGTGCCTGACGTTGCATAGGCTTCCCGTCGCCGCATTCCTTCGAAGATCGAGTCCCGTCGGTTTTCCTCTGCCCACACCACTGCCAGACCGCCGGGGTTTGACACAAAGTGATCCTGAATGTTTCGGAAGCCGCTGTCACGTGACCCCAGGTGGCCAACGTAGCCCTGTTCCTGAGCGCCTCCTGCGGTTGCTGTGTGGGTATCCGTGCTGCCAATGAATCCCGGCATAAATGGATTTACCCCAAGTGTTTTCTCCAGCGCAAGTCCGTCCTTCAGCACATTGCGCATCATGTTTCGCGGGTGGAACTGGTCAATACTGACCGCCTCACCTTGTGCCGAGCGCATTTCTCCTTCTACTGAACCAAGCATGTGCAAATTGTCGGCGGGAATTTGTTCAAAATCGCAGAGCTCATCTTCGGTGGAAACGCCAACTTGCAGTAATCGGTCAAAACGACACTCGGAGGCGCCTTTGTGTTGCACAAGCTCGACCAATGGTTCGAGGGCGAGTCGGTTACGCAGCTCCTCCTCAGAGGCTGGATCCGGGAACATGTAGCCGCCGCCGAGATTGCTGTTGTGAGGGATGGCCAGAACATCGCAACCCTCGTCGTTATCAACGCATTGATCCCTAAGCTGACGCCACAACTCCGGAACCTGGTTGTTTGTGTCAAATACAGAGATTGGAAGCTTGGTTACCTTCTCATCCTTGAAGATAACGTTCCGGTGGAGGTTCGCGCCGCGCTCTCCCTGGGTGTACTCGTAGCCCACAAAGGTGGTGAAGCTGCAGTCCGCTGACTCATCGTTATGGTCGTGGGCCGCTCGCTGGATATCGTTCCAGATATTGATCGCGGCAGTTTGACAGTCGCCCAGCGTGCAAATCATGGATCGCTCTGGCGCTACCCCATCCATACCCCCTGAGAGCGTCCATTGAGATGCCGCATAAAGCTGCACCCAAAGATTTTTTGTCCGTGACATCAGGCAGGTGGGGTGCCACCAAGCAGGGTTCCACGGATCACTGTCACAAAGGGCAACCTCTCCCAGAAACTGTCCGTGATCGGTTACCGCTGCAAAGTCGATGGGTCGGTCGATCTGTGCGGTAATAGTCTGTTCGCCTGTGGGGGAGGGTAAGACTATTTTTTCTCCTTTGGCGTAGCGGTAAGCGCCGTCGGGAGTGTTCTTTTGGTTAGAGAGGAAGGAATCAAAGGAATAGCGGGTGTGGATATGCAGGTCCCCAAAGAAGGGCAATCGAGTCTCGCTGAAATGTCGACAGGGCTGCGCAACTTTCTCGGGGACTTCCGCGCCCGACTCCATCGAAAAAAGGGTGACGAAGACCATGGCCCATAGCGGAGAGCGTCTCATGAACAGCGATTGAAAATATTTCACGAGGGTGTGCTCCGTCTCTGACTGGAGGTGTTTCGCTGCAAGATGTCTAGCGTGCTGCGCACAATGATTTGACGAGTAATCAGTCCTGCCAGTATGCCGGTCCATATTCCCTTAAAAACGCTGTATTGAAGGGGTGTCAATGTGGTCACGCCACTTATGCTCAAAACTAAAAGGGTTGCGAGAGCGATGAGCATTCCTGACAGACCGTAGATAATTAGCTGAAAGGGAATAGTTCGGTATGCGAGAACGCCGAAGTCCCAGGTGGAGGCAGGCAGGCTATCGCTACTGAATCCTTCAAGGAGTTCCGGCGTTTTGGCCAAGGCGCGTCGTTGTAGCGGTATCAAAATTATACTGAGGATTATGGCTAGAATGACGCCGGTCGCGAGCAGATCGTCGCCAAAGCTTGCCTCGGCATTCCCAAGGGAAATGGTGGCGGTGTTGCGAAACAAAAACCAGGCGATTGACCCGTTAGCAGCGAAGTTGGTCCCAACATTCACGAGAACTTCACGCTGCAGCCGGCGCTGCCATGCGGTCGATGTCACTAATACAAGCCCTCGGGTCGCATCATGGCATCGTGACCACCATCACAGTAAATTAACGATCCTGCGATATAGCTCCCCTCAGGGCTCAGCAAAAAGGAAATTAAATTCGCGACGTCCTCTGGCTGACCCGGTCGGCCGATAGGAATGGATGCCACGAACTCCTTGATCAAGTCGCCATAAGTTTCATCTTGAGCAACCGCAGCTGTCATCGGGGTTTCGATATAACCTGGCGCGATGGCGTTAAAGGCTATACCGCGTTTGGCATATTCAGGTGCCATCTTTCTCATCCATCGGGCGATCGCTTGCTTGCTACCGGCATAACATTCATGACCATCACTGCCCACCGCTAGGGACATAGCTCCGTCTTCATCAAGGGAAAGCATAGCCTCTACTAAGGCCTCGTTTTGACACATTGGCGCGGAGTTTGAACTGATGGCAACAATTCGAGCGCCGGAGCTCATAAGGTCACTCAGGCCTGCGATGAGGACTTGCGAGCCAAAAAAGTTGATGGCAACGATTTTCGCGGGATCCGGAAAATGAGAGGCCACGCCAGCGCAAGTAATAAGGCCGTCCAGTGATGAATGGTCGCCCTTGATACGTCTGATGACATCCTCTCGCGCGATAGAATCCCCCAGATCGGCTATGTAGTCCGCGTCCTTGATATCAACGGTGATGACCCGCTGACCGATGTTCTGTAGGTGTTTTTTGGTCGCAGCGCCGATGCCGGTCGCGCCGCCTGTCAGTACATAGGTTCCCATGATTTTTTACCCCTGGACCCGTGAATTCAGTGCTGGATTAGGATTAACAGCTAGCGCTTCAGACGCGCCTGTATGGCGCTGCCTGGCAGCGCAGCCATACCCCCATCAACTTCTAATATCTTGCCGCTGACAAACCCGCTCGCCTCAGAGGCCAGATAAAGTGCGGCGAGGGCAATATCGATCGGCTGGCCCAAGCGACCTTGCGGGATCCAGCGTTCAGTCTCAGCTAATCGCTGTTCGTTGCTGGTAATAAAGGCGGTCGCGGGTGTCTCGATTGCACCGGGTGCGATTCCATTGACACGTATGTGTGGTGCGAGCTCGTAGGCCAATACGCGAGTCATCTGATCAAGACCTGCTTTTGCCGCCGCATAGGCGGCAAAGTTTTTATCCACCATCCAGCTCATCGCGGAAGAGATGTTAACGATTGCAGCGTGCTCGGGCTTTTTCAGGAGCGGTAGCGAGCGATGAATGAAATGGTAAGCAGCGGTCAAATTGATATCGATGGTATCCATGAAACTTGACCGATTGACTGCTTCCAGAGAACCGTAGCCAGCGCCGGGAGCTCCTGCGTTGTTCACTAAGATATCCAGCGAAGGAATGGTATTTGCCAGTTGATCAAAAAGGGTGTCGACTTTGGATCCATCGGTGATGTCGCAGGCAATGGCTGTTGCTGTGACCCCATGGGTGCGCACCTCATCAGCCACCCTATCGATGTCACCCTGGGTTCGGGCGACGAGTATGACGTTTGCACCCATTTCAGCGAACGCAGTCGCAATCCGCGCGCCAATACCTTTCCCGGCACCGGTAATAAGTGCGGTCTTGCCTTTAAGACTAAATGCATCTGTGATCATGAAAAAAGTTATCCTTAGATAAATCTGCCATAGTCCGTTTGGGCTTGTGGCCATTGGTGCCTCACGATAGAACGAAGCGCTAATACAGGGAATACTTGGATGATCTCCTTAGTAGTCTGAATTGACGATGGATAAACACAATGACTGAACTGGCGGGTAAAAACACTCTGGTAACCGGCGCAGGAGTAGGGATAGGGCGTGCGATTGCGCTGAAGTTTGCGCGAGAAGGGGCTCGTGTACTGATTGTTGATCTCAATGAGGCGGCGGCCCTGGAAACCTGTGCGCTTATTTCAGAGACGGGAGGGCAGGGGCAGGTCTTCATCGCAGATGTCAGCGATGAGGCGCGGGTTCAGGCAATGGTTGCACATGCAGTTGAAACCTTCGGCAGTCTCGATGTCGCCTGTAACAGTGCAGCGGTAAGTCGAGGCTCGGGACCTATTCACGAGTTCTCCCGAGAGGTGTTTGACCAGACACTGGAGCTTTGCCTCACCAACACCTTTCTGTGCATGAAATATGAGATAGAGGCGATGCTGGCTGCGGGCGGCGGCAGTATTGTCAATATTTCTTCCAACGCGTCCCTGAAGGGCCAGCCATACAATACCGCCTACGCCGCCGCGAAAAGTGGCGTTAACCTCCTCACGAAAAGCAGCGCAGCTGAATATGGGCACAAGGGAATTCGAATCAACGCCGTGTCGCCGGGTGTAATCAGGACGCCGGGAGTGGAGCGTTATTTTGAAGAACAGCCGAAGATCGCCGAGGGTCTCAAGCAGGCTGCGCTAATGCGTCGATTGGGGGAGCCAGAGGAGATAGCCGAGGCGGTATCCTTTCTCGCATCCGGCAGGGCTTCTTTCATTACCGGCCAGCTGCTCAGTGTCGATGGAGGTTCGTCGGTAAAGTAACCCTAATCGAGATTAACCTGACCACCATCGATAGCGATCGACTGGCCGTTCACATAGCCTGACTCAGGGCTGCAGAGCACTGCTACAAACTCACCGATATCCTGCTCGCAATCGCCTACGCGCTGCATGGGGACGGTCTTTACGAATGCGGCAGCCTCCTCGGGTCGATAGGTTGCCCAGGCCGCCAGAGCGGGGGACTGGGCCAACGGTAAAATGGTGTTGGTCCGGATCCCTAGTGGGCCCCATTCGTTGGCTGCCGCTCGGGAAAGCGCGCGGATGGCCTCTTTCTCCGCTGCGTAAACACCATAGTTGCTGCTATCCCAGCGCCGCGCCGCAGAGCTTGCCAAGTTAATGATTGATCCGCCACCTGACTTCACCATATGCGGCTGTACAAGCTGCATGAGACGCAAGGTCGCGATAGGCCCAACCCGGAGACCTTCCTCAAATTTTTCTATGGACGCGTCCATCAACGAGCTTATTTGTGCCGACACAGCGTTATTGACCAGAATGTCCAATCGTCCAAAGACTGTTACGGCTTGATTGACTACATTCTCAAGAGCATCAATCTGTCCAATATCCGCTTCGAGGGCGATAGCATCTGTTCCAAATCGCTCCTTAATCTGGGTAACGGTGTCCTGACACTTGCTCAGTGTGCGGCCGACCGCGACTATGCGTGCGCCGCGCTTGGCGAGAGAGAAGGCGATGCCCTGACCTACGCCCTGGCCCGCTCCTGTAATAACGGCGACTTGCTCTTGTAGCGTTGCTGTCACGTCAACTCCTTAACGTAATCGTGTATCGGTTAAGTGGATAACTTCTGACTTGTCGAGATCAAGAAAGGATTCCGAGCTTTTGGTAAGAGCCTCGATATGCTGCCACATACGAGCCTCATCGCGACCGTCGGCGAAGAAGGCTGTCATATCTGTCGCGGCCTCATAGCTAAAATATTCCTCAACAATGCCGTCAAAAAAAGGCTCTCCGCTGTCCAAAACCAAATTTTGCCGGTATCCCAGCGTTTGTTGTGTCTCGATGGCAATGTCAGTGTGCTGTTCAAACCAACGAGACGTTAGCGTGGCATCACTGAGATTTTCTTTTCGCTGAAAACAACATAACTGCATCGTACCCCTAAAGGTTTCTCCGACGGCGAGTTGTGGTGTAACAGGAGTTCGTCCGAAGCAGCGGTAAAGGCTGCCCCCAAGGCTGTCGGCAATGGAGGTCAAGTGGGCTGAATTGCCGTCGTTAGCGTCAATCGCGAGGCGACCCCGGGGGAGACATCCCATGGGATCACGAACCCACATGCTCGCTCGCTGACTATGTTCATCCAGTCGCGCCAGCGTAATTGCCAGATCATCGCCTTCAAGGCTGCCGCAAGCGGACTCGACTGCATCGGGCAGGGGTACGTCATGGAAAAACAGGATAATGAATCGGTTAGCGGTATTCATGATGTGAAAAATATTGCGCAATGATTTCTGCCTTAAGCAGTTTTTTGGTGGCATTGCGCGGCAGCTGTTCATCGGTAAACACAACGTACTTGGGTGCCTTGAAGCCCGCGAGGTGTTGTTCGCAGTGCGCTTGGATGTGACTGACAGTCTGGTTGTGTCCGGGTGCGCATCGAATAACGGCGGCAACTTCCTCCCCCCACTGGTCGCTGGGGATGCCAACCACCGCCGCTTCAACGCAATCGGGCATTGCCAAAAGGCAGGCTTCGACCTCGCTTGGGTAAATATTTTCTCCCCCGCGAATAATCATGTCCTTGGCGCGCCCGCAAATGTATAAAAGGCCCTCATCGCTGATGTATCCGATGTCGCCGGTGGGCAGCCAGCCTCCGTCAAACGCGTCACCGCGGGATGACCCGGTGTGATACGACTGAATGGCTGCGCTTGAACGCACGTGAATTTCACCAGGCTCACCTGAAGCCACCGTTTCACCCCGTTCATCCCTGAAGCTGAATTCCATGATGGGGGAGGGAAAGCCGGATGCTTCAGGGCGGTGGTCGTAGAAATACCCCGTGAAGGCAGCACCGGTGCCCATGGTTTCGGTCATGCCCCAGCCACCACCCGCGAGAGCTGGTCCTGCTTTTTGTTTATAGAGGTCGAATAAGGCTTCGGGCGTAGCGGCACCGCCTGAGCTGATGTTGGTTAGGGCTTGCGCATCGGCTTCAGTGAAACCCTCACTCTTGAGGAGCTCCAGCATCATGACAGGGGCTCCCATCAACACGGTAATTCCCTCGCGCCTAATCAGCTCGAGAGCCTCAGTGGCGTCCCATTTGTACATCATATAAAGGGATCGCCCATACCGAAGATTCATGATGAACTGGGAGAACAGACCGCTGATGTGAAACAGTGGCACCGCGAGCAACGTTTTTGGCGGCGTCGGGGAACTCAGGTGTTTAGACATCGACTCCTGATTGGTCATATAGGTGGTGGCGCCCACAAATTCCAGATTTGTCAGGGCCTGACAGCAGTGATGATGGGTGAGTAATACTCCCTTGGGTTGTCCCGATGTGCCCGAGGTAAACATCAAGATGCAGGGGTCGTCCGATGCGATTGCTGGGAGTGAGTTGTGCTCCCAAGCGTGCGGATCGGTTATGGGGGTGGCGAGAATGCTGTCAAGAGAAAGCTCGTTATCGGTCGTATTCGCCAGGTCTGTCACAAGCTGTGTGATGGTGTTGCCGGATGCTCTGACAAGCTCGCTGCGCTGGGGATCACAAATTAATAGGGTTGCCTCACTATCATCGAGTCCCTGCTTGAGCTCAGCAGTTTTTCCCCAGCTGTTAAGGGGAACCGCCACGCCACCTGCATTAACAATCGCGACAAAGGCGATAAGCCACTCAGGCCGATTGCGCATGGCAATCGCTATTTTGTCGCCCGCGGCTACTGCGTATTCCTCGAGGAGCCATCGACTGAGTGAATCAACCGCTTGGAAAAAATCTTCAAAAGACCAGGCGCGTCCCTGATATTGGAGTAGTAGTTTGTCACCATGGTCCCGCCCTCCAGCCATAAAGCTGCGCAAATCACTTGCATGATTGGCGAAGGCGAGTACCGGACCGGAAGGGGAGTCAACGGTGGTGATCTCAAAGGGTGCGCCTGCCATGGTGAGTTGGGCGAGGGCATCGTGATAGGGCTGCGTGAAAAGGGCCATGGGCGTGTGATCTGCTGTGACTGCTTGTCGTGCTAAAGTGACCGGTACATAGTCCTTGGTCTGGCTCTCGCCGTCATAGTCTCTTCAGCCTATCGTGGCGAATCCATGCGCGTTGACCTCGGCTTATTAGTCTTCATGATTGATGCCCTGACCCGTAAGGAAACAGTCATCCCATGCAAACCCGCTTGACCGAGTTGTTAGGTTGCAGATACCCCGTCATTCAGACCGCCATGGGGTGGGTGGCTGATGCCAGACTCGTTGCAGCCACCGGGGAGGCGGGTGGCTTTGGATTTTTGGCCGGGGCCGTGATGACTCTCGAGGAGATTGAGCAGGGCATTCTCGATATTAAGTCCATGACCGATGCGCCCTTTGGGGTCAACTTCCACATGTATGTCCCTCACGCGGAAGCCATTGTTGATCTCTGTATCGAGCACCGCGTTCGGGCAGTCAGCTACAGTCGATCGCCCGCCGCTGCGAGCATTGAGAAACTCAAGTCAGCGGGCATTATCTGTATCCCCACTGTTGGTGCTTACAAGCATGCGATCAAAGCGGTGGAGCTTGGTGCGGACGCTTTGGTGGTGCAGGGCGGTGAAGGGGGAGGTCATACAGGTTCGGTGGCAACGACGATT
>CAXPOA010000256.1:0-13563 GCA_964218505.1 Luminiphilus sp. | reverse complement strand
TCTGGGTGAAATAGGCTGCTGCGAGTAACAAGGTTTCGCGATTTTTCAGCAGGGACTTCCAGGCACCAAAGCCCGCCTCCTGTGTGAGGCTATCTCGATTGGCGTAGATTAAATCCAACTCTTGCTGCGTCATGGCCGGATGTTCTGCTGGATTATCCCGGGCGTACCACCACCAAATCCAGAAAAAGAGAATGCCCAAGGGCACGAACATGTAGAAAGAGGCACGCCACCCCCAGGTCACCATAACGATAGCGACCAGAGGCTGCGCCAGAGCGGCCCCCAGCGTGAGGCCGGTGCTGGACACTGCATTTGGCAGCGCCCACTGACCGACAGGGAACCATCGTTCAATCGCCGCCGCTTGAACCGGGTACATGGGGGCATGAGCCGCCCCTAACAAAAAGCGCACGATGATGAGCGCAGCTAGTATGCCGCTCGCTGAGGTCACCACGGATCCCGGCAGAAATCCGGTTAACCCGGAGGCCACTACCCAGATAAATCCGGCGCCCAGTAGCGTCTTGCGGGGGCCGAATAATCGTCCCAAGATGCCTCCCGGCAGCTGACAGGCCGCATAACCCCAAATAAAACTCGCGTAGATCCAGCCCATTTCAAGCTCTGAAATGGCGAGCTCGGGCATCATGTGTTCGCCGGCTACATGAATGTTTTGGCGCATGAGATACGATAGAAAGCTCAGCATGAAAATCGCTGAGAAGAATCGCCATCTGACGGGGATAGACCTGAGTCTCATAATCTGGGCGTCTCCAAGCTGAGTTCAGACTGCTGCCGCTTATTGTCTGCTAGTAAGGCTATAGGTATCGGCAGATCTCGGCGAGTGACCATCATGCCTCAATACCGGACGTAGGGTGTAAAAATTTAAGTGGATCTAAACCTGCCAGTGGTAAGCTAGGGCGGCCCGTCTGGGTGCTGTTGCAAATAATCATAAGGAAGAGCAGTGACGTCACCACGCGTTGATAAAGTCAATTTCTCCTTAACCGTTCTAGTGCTGTTGGGCTTGGCTATCCCACTTCTGCTTGCCCCGGACTGGACTGCCCAAATCCTGCAGACGGCTTATAACTGGATTACCCGTTCCTTCGGGTGGTTCTATGTGCTGACCGGCGCCCTGGCAGTGATCATTGTTTTGTACATTGGCTTAAGCCGCCACGGGCAGGTCCGCCTTGGTGACGCGCAACCGGAATTCTCTACGTTTAGTTGGGGCGCAATGCTGTTTGCCGCGGGTATTGGGGCCGGGCTAATGTACTGGAGCGGGATTGAGTGGGCCTATTATGTAAATGGTCCCCCCTTTGGCGCAGAGCCTGGCTCAGATGAGGCCTATCAGTGGGCTGCCTCCTACGGCATTCATCACTGGGGCGTAGTCGCCTGGTCATTGTATTGCCTGCCCACGATGGCTATCGCCTATCCCTTTTATGTCAGGAAACTACCCCGCTTAAAGTACAGTATTTCAGGCCATTACTGGTTTAAAGGTGAGGAGACGTCCCTGCCCTCCCGTCTGATGGACGTGTTTTTTATGGTGGCCCTGATCGGTGGCGCGGGCAGTTCGCTGGGTTTCTCCACTCCGTTGATTTCCGCGTTGCTGTCTCGACTCACCGGGTTTCCCATTGGTTTTACCCTTGAGCTTGTGGTGGTGGGTATTTGCGTCGCTCTGTTCGCCACCAGTGTCGGTCTCGGCTTGGGTAAGGGGATACGCAGGCTGAGCAATATCAACATTGTGATCGCTATTATTTTACTGGTGCTTATCGTCGTGCTGGGTGACACGCTGTTTCTGCTCAAGATGGCGGTAAATACTATTGGCCATTTGTTACAGAACATTGTGGCCATGACCTTTTGGACCGACCCCATGTCCGACTCCCAATTTGTAGAAGACTGGACTATTTTTTATTGGGCATGGTGGATTTCCTATGGTCCCTTTGTGGGCCTGTTTGTCACCCGTATCTCTCAGGGGCGCAGTCTGCGTGAGATGGTGGTGGGGATGTTGGTCATGGGCTCACTGGGCTGTTGGGCGTTCTATCTCGTGCTCGGCCATCACGGGCTTGGCTTACAGCTTAGCGGCGCGATGGATCTGTTAGCTCTCATGTCAGAGCGCGATGGCAGTGCGGCCATTGTGGCAGGTTTGGACACGCTGCCATTGGCAGAGTTAATCCTTGCCAGCTTCTGTGTGGTCACCCTGATTTTCTGCGCCACAACCTATGACAGTGCGTCTTACACGCTGGCGGCAAGCGCCACGCACTCCCTACACCCCATGGAGGATCCACCGCGATGGCATCGACTCTTTTGGGCCGGTGCTATCGCTATTTTGCCGATTGCACTCATTTATGCGGGGGGTATTCGTGAGGCCCAGACCGCCGTCTTGGTTGTTTCCTTGCCTCTGGTCGCCACCCTTTGGTTGGCGGCTATCGGACTGCTGCGATCCTTGAGTGAGGATCACCCGGCACCGGGAGTAAACGTCGTCAGTGAGCGGTAATCAGTCAATTGCTCTGGTATCTGCGGGTGCCTCGGGCATCGGTCGAACCATTGCAGACGCTCTGTGGGCACTCAATTATCAGGTGGTGGTGCTCGATATAAACCTAGAGTTTCTTAAAGACTATGCTGGGAACTACGGTGATGACCGGGCTATTTTTTGCGATGTTGCTGACCCGGTAGCGGTCGACAGAGTTCTGGACGACCTCCTCCCATCACTGTCTCGCGTGGATCTACTGGTAAACAATGCAGGTATCTCCGGCCCTACCGCGCTCCTTGAGGACATTGCTGTAGACGAGTGGCAGCAGACTATCGATACCGATCTTAATAGCCTTTTTTATGTGACGCGCCATGTTATTCCTCTTATGAAGCAGCAGCGATCTGGCGTGATTATCAACATGGCCTCTAACGCGGGCCTGTTTGGTTGTCCCCAGCGATCACCCTATGTTGCATCGAAATGGGCGGCGGTGGGTCTCGCCAAGACCTGGGCGATGGAACTTGGAGCCTGGAATATTCGGGTCAATGCCATCTGCCCTGGCAGCGTGGAAGGGCCGCGTATTGATCAGGTCATTCATCGTGATGCCCAGTCCCGGGGACAGGCGCCCGGGGAAATACGTGCTCGTTACGAGCAACAGAATTCCCTCAGGCGTTTTGTGACGGCCGACGACGTGGCAGCCATGGTGACGTTTTTGGCGGGTCCGGGTGGTGTCAATGTTTCCGGGCAGGCTATTGCCATTGA
Organism: Luminiphilus sp.; assembly: GCA_964218505.1. Taxonomy (GTDB): domain Bacteria; phylum Pseudomonadota; class Gammaproteobacteria; order Pseudomonadales; family Halieaceae; genus Luminiphilus. Next base: position 10,352 of record CAXPOA010000256.1, on the reverse strand, counting down.
TGGTCATACCGAAACTTTGGCGTGAAAGGGGTGCCCCATGAATAAATTCTATAGCCCCCTACGATGGGTTCTGAGTTGCTGTGGCATCTTCTGGATTTTTTTGTGCATAGCTCCATATGGCTCTGCCTCAGAGGAGCCTCAGGTGAAAGTGCGGGACACCTTGTTTGTAGGGCAGCGGGATTCAGAGGGTGTCGAATCCTTTAGAGGCATTCCCTTTGCCCAGCCGCCGATTGGTGAGGGTCGATGGCGTCGACCCATCCCCTGGCAGGGGGAGGATGGATCCCACGACGCGACAGAGTTTGCTCCCGCCTGCATGCAAACCGGCAGCGGACTTGCCTGGTATCACGGGATGATGCGTCGAGTGGGTGTAGATCCATCGAATATGAAAGGCCCTCGCTACTCAGAGGATTGTTTGTATCTGAACATTTGGACTGATCTCGATGCCGAGGGCAGGCGGCCAGTTCTCATCTTCATCCATGGAGGATCCAATACCGGAGGGTGGAGCTACGAACCCAATTACCATGGGGAATCACTGGTGAGGCGGGACGTGGTGGTGGTAACCGTCGCCTATCGTCTAGGGGTGTTCGGCTGGCTAAGCCATCCCGAGATGGAAGCGCGCAATCTGGCGCTGTACGACCTTGCGATGAGTCTCGACTGGGTCTACCAGCACATCGCTAATTTTGGTGGTGATCCCAACCGCATTACCCTATCGGGGGAATCCTCCGGGGCGACCAATGCCTTGCATCTAGCGGTGTCTCCCCTGAGTCAGGGTCGCATCAGAGGGGTCATTCACCAAAGTGGTGGCTGGCCCCTGGATGACACGCCGGATCCCATCGAGGCAACTGTACGGGGACTCGACCTGGCGAAGCACGTGTTAGATGGGCAGACCAGTTTGAGTGCCCTTAAGCAAGTTCCTCCCGAGCAAATTATGGAAGCGGCACTAGCGGTCTACGCCGATTTTCAGTTCGATCCCATTGAAGACCCAGCGAGCTTGCCGGTCACTCTTGAGAGCATGGCGGCAAGCGGTAGCTTCCCGCGGCTTCCCATGCTGCTTGGTACCAATGCAGACGAGCGCTTAATGTATTTGAAAGCCAATGGCACTCTCGAACAGTTACTGGGAAGTCGGGTTGCTGTAGCCCAGCAGGCGCAAGTTAGCGACTATCTCAGTGAAGCGGGGGATGAACTGCAACAGCGAAACCAATTGGGCACGGCGCTGGATTTCCTCTGTCCCTCTCTGGAGTTGGCATCCCTTGTCGAAAAAAATAGCGGTGCTGCCTGGGTCTACCGATTTGATCGAGTCAGACCCGGGTTTGAGGCGATAGGGGCGTATCATGGCGCGGAGCTTCCCTATGTATTCGATCGACATGATCCCTGGCTACCGTCCTCCGAAGTTGATGATCGGCTGACGGAACGCATGCTGGATTATTGGACGTCGTTTATCACGGTAGGGAAACCGGACAGCAAGCGGGGAGGCCAGTGGCCTAGGTGGTCCACTGGGCAAACAACGGCGCTGTTTAATGACGGCGTTTCGTTCACTGAGCACCCCGACCTGGAGCTGTGTCGATTGATACGAGGTGCTTAGAGGATTGTTAGAGAGCTAATCTCGCGGGCCGGCGAGCAGATTAATCATTGAGCGCCAGAATATCAGTGACTCCGGAATACTTGCTTTTCGGACTCGCTCGTTTAAACCGTGCGCATAGCTGTCAGCGGGGTTGAGAAAAATACCGGTGAGGCTGTAACTGGGTATCCCCGCGGCTCTAAAGTAAGCGCCGTCCGTGGTGCCCGATACCATCTTCGGGATGACAGGGACCCCTGGATAAATCTGACCGAGGGATGCTGATACGGCATCCATTAGTTCGGGGTTAAAGGGCGAGGCATCGCTGGACACGGGTGTCCCCACTACCGCCCACTCGAGATCGGGGTTGCCAGCGACACCCTGCAATACGCGCTGAATATCTTCAACGCTATGGCCGGGGAAGATTCGGCAGTTGACAGTGGCAGTTGCTGAGCGAGGCAGCGCGTTCTCTGCATGGCCTGCTTTAAGCATGGTTGGAATACAGGTAGTGCCGAGGGTACCCACGTATTCGGGTTTGCTCCTCAAGGTTTCGATAGCGGATTCATCGGTAGAATCAGCGGCAAAACGTGCCATGGCCTCTCCCACCTCGTTATTGAGGAAGGGCGCAGTGCGCGCAAAATACGTCAGTGTGATCTCATTGGTTTCCACGGGGAAGGTATGCATTTCGAGTCGTTGAATGGCGGCGGCCAGATCGAAAATAGCGTTGTCTGGGCGTGGCATGGAGCTGTGACCACCCCGATTACGCGCAGTCATACTGAAGGTGGCATAAGTTTTCTCGGCAAAACCAATCTGATACTGAAAGGCCTTGCCGCTGTCATCTAGCGCGCCGCCGCCCCCATCTACGACCAGGGCATATTCAGCGTCGATCAGGTCGCGAAATTCCCCTGTGAGATGCTGGACAGTTTCTTGGTAAGACTCCTCGTCACCCGTAAAGGCAATGATCAAATCCCGCGTGGGGACGAACCCTTCAGCCTTCAGCCAAATAAAAAGGGTGGTCAACAGGGAGACATCGAATTTGTTATCGAGGACGCCGCGACCGAAGTAGAAGGTATCGTCTTCTTGCAGTTCGAAGGGGTGCCGTTCCCAGTCCCCGGGATCGGCACCTACGACGTCCATATGGGATGACAGCAGAATGCTCTTTTGCTTGCTCGAGCCATCACCTCGGTAGCGAACCACCAGGGCCGCGGTTTCACCGTAGGGAAGGACGTGAATGTCCTCATCCGGGAACCCTGCCTGTTGAAACTGCGCAGCCAGAAACCTCGCATAAGCGGGTACGTGGCCAGCCCCAGCCACCGTTTGGCGACTCACTCCATCCCGCAAAAGGTCTTCAGCTACTTTGCTGTAGCGAGTCATGTCCTCTGGGGAAATGGCTGAAAGTGCCGTCGGGGACAGCAGTACTATGGCCAACAATAGGGCGTTAGCAAATCGGAATCGACGGGGCATGGGTCTCGAACTCCTCCGAAGGCCTAAATACTCGAGCAACTGGAAGGCTTGTTCTGGGCGACCTGCGAATCAGGCTTTCCTCTGGCTCTTAGGGCTCGGTCAAGCATAGCATTGATCCTCTGCGCGAGAGGTACAAAGTTGAGTGTTGGGATTCCTCTGATAGCCCGATTTACCACTTCCGAAATCGAGTGTTATCAAGTAATCTCGGCCACGCGCGGGGGCAGTGGGGCGCAGTGAGTCAGGCACCCGAGGGTGTCGTTTTCAAGTGGTTTGGCCTGAGCAACAAGAGGGTGAAATGAGCGCTTCCACTGGTAGTCCTGCCCAGGTGATGGCTCCCGATTTTTACAGCTACGAGCCATCGCCTATCGCCAATATCGCTATGACCACGGCTGGCATCACCTTGCACTGGTCCGACGGCGCGACACTCAATTGTCATCGCTTCTGGCTTCGCGAAAACGCCCTTGGTCTTGGGGGGATCGACCCCGCGACCCGGGAGGGACTACTTGATCCCGCGGAACTGTCTGATGACCTCGTCATTGCGTCGGCCTCGGTCACGCTTGAGGGCCACTTAGAAATCCTGTGGAAGCCTGATCATGCCGTCAGCTGTTATCACGCCGGTTGGCTACGCCACATCGCGGACCGCGAACACTTGGCAAGCAGCTGGGCGCCAGAGCCGGTTGTATGGACGAGCAAAGATCTTCCGACCCCGGCGGCTTTCAATGCGCAAGAGGTAGTCGCTCAATCAGGTACCAGAGCCCTCATGTTGAATGAGTTACTTAAACACGGTGTTTGTCTTCTTTTGGGAGCACCCACTGAAGAAGGTTTTCTAAACCAGGTGGCTCAGGGAATTGGACCCATCCGCGATAGCAATTTTGGCGCTCTGTGGGATGTCAGGGCGGATGTGACATTAGCGGGGGACTCTAAAACGAACACCACCGCCAACACAGGCTACCGACTGGGTCCTCATACGGACTTACCAACCCGAGAGATACCGCCAGGATTTCAGTTTCTTCATTGTCTGATTAATGAAGCCGACGGTGGCAGCTCCACCCTGACTGATGGGGCTGCGATTGTGGCGGAATTACGAGCGAGATATCCCGAAGATTTCGAAATTCTCTCAACCCGGCACTGGATTTTCTTCAATCGGGGCCCTGGGATCGATCATCGCTGGTCGGCACCCATTATTGATTACTCCCTAGGTAGCACACTGCCAACGATTCGAGCTTTCTATCCCGTGCGTGCTTTTCCCGATATGCCCGATGAGGATGTCGATCGCGCATACCAAGCGCTGCGTCGATTTCATCAGCTGGCAGACGACCCCCGTTTTGAACTGAAATTCCGGCTTTCCGCTGGAGATATCATGTGCTTTGATAATCGACGAATTTTGCATGGCCGTGATGCTTTTACAGGGGAAGGTCGACGGCATTTGCAGGGTATTTATATCGATCGCGACGAAATCCTATCTACCGCCAGAGCGCTCAATCGTGAGCTGGGTGGTGTCACGGTTTAGCGAACTGTTTTTCACAACCAGCGTTGCGAGAGTAGGTGACGGATAGCAAATGTGCGGCAGTGAAATAACAATAAGGAAGTGGCTTACATGTCCCTAGCAATGCGTAAAAAAGTATTCATTACTGCAGCGTTAACTGGTTCGGGCAGCACCCAGGACCGGAGCGACAAGGTGCCGCGAAGTCCCGCGCAAATCGCCGAGGCGGCTATTGACGCTGCTCGTGCGGGTGCGGCCGTAGTGCATTGTCATGTGCGCGACCCCGAGACAGGCAAGCCTGCCCGAGATGTTCACCTGTACCGAGAGGTGGTGGAACGCATTCGCGCCTCAGAGGTCGATGTGGTGATCAACCTTACCTCCGGGATGGGAGGGGATCTGGTGTTTGGCCCTCCTGACTCACCGCTGCCACTAAACCCCGATGGCACCGATATGGTCTCGGGCGCTGAGCGGGTTGCGCATTTGGAAGCCTGCCTGCCGGAAATATCGACTCTTGATTGCGGCACGATGAACTTCGCTGAGGCTGATTACGTCATGACCAATACTCCCGGCATGCTCGATGACATGGCGCGGCGAATGACCAAGCTCGGTATACAAATTGAAATTGAAGCCTTTGACACAGGTCATCTGTGGTTGGCTAAACATCTGGTTGAGCAGGGGGCGATCCCCGCGCCGGTCATGGTGCAACTATGTATGGGTATCCCCTGGGGCGCGCCCGATGATTTGAACACGTTGATGGCGATGGTGAACAATATTCCCAATGACTGGGTTTATTCAGCGTTTTCCATTGGTCGCCATCAAATGCCCTTCGTGGCGGCAGCGGTGCTGTCGGGAGCCAATGTTCGCGTGGGCCTGGAGGACAACCTTTGGCTCGAAAAGGGTCGGCTTGCGAGTAACGCCGAACTGGTCGAGCGTGCGGTGACGATTGCAGAAGCCATGGGCGTGGGCATCATGACGCCGGCGGAAGTCAGAGCGGAACTCAATCTCACTCGACAGGATCCTCCCTGATGCAAAAGGCAGCGATTGTCGGTGGCGGCGTTATCGGGGCAGGTTGGGCTGCCCGATTTTTGCTCCAGGGCTGGCAGGTGCGCTTCTATGACCCGAGCCCGGCGGCACTCGAGGTGGTAAATCGAGTGGTGGAGACCGCGACACACTGGGTGCCTGAAATTTATGACCATCTGCCTCCTCGTGGTGAACTGGTGATTGCGTCGACCCTGGCCGAGGCGGTTGCAGAGGCAGAGTGGATTCAGGAGTCGGTGCCTGAGCGTTTGCCAATCAAACACGCGACCCTTGCAGAGATACAGGCGGCTTGCTCTGCTGAGGCCATTATCGGTTCCTCAACATCGGGGTTCATGCCATCGGAGTTGCAGCAGGATGCCCTGCGGCCAGAACAGATTCTCGTTGCCCATCCCTATAACCCGGTCTACTTGCTCCCTATCGTTGAGTGTGTCCCCTCATCTGTAAACACGGCGGCCGTAACTGACAGGGCGATGTCGTTGCTCGCGAAAATTGGCATGAAGCCAGTTCTCCTGCAGGCGGAGGTGCCTGCCCATGTGGGAGACCGTTTGCTCGAAGCCCTGTGGCGAGAAGCTCTCTGGCTGATCAAGGACGGTGTGGCCACGACGGAGCAAATCGACGACATCATGACTCATGGATTTGGTCTTCGCTGGGCACAAAAAGGGTTGTTCGAGACCTATCGGGTTGCGGGGGGAACCGCAGGCATGCGTCATTTTCTCGAGCAGTTCGGCCCTTGCCTGCAGTGGCCCTGGACCAAGCTTATGGATGTGCCGGATCTCGACGATCAGTTGATCTCGCGTATCGTCGAGCAGTCGGATGCTCAGGCAGCGGGTCGGTCAGTGAGTGAACTCGAGGCCGAGCGGGACGCGAATCTGGTAGCGCTTCTTAAAGCCCTGCGTGGCGAAAACGCGGCGGCGGGTGCGTTCCTGAATCAGCTCGCCGTTAATGATGATTGAGACGGGCTCATCTAAGCGTAGTGGGTCATGACGACGGTTGACTGGTCATCCTTTGTTTGTGCTCATCGTGGTGCCAGCGAGAATTATCCGGAAAATACTCTGATTGCTTTTGATAAAGCGGCCGAGGTTGGCGCTGGCTGGATAGAGACCGATATCCAGTTGCTCGCAGACAACACCTTGGCGGTTTTCCATGATCTTGTTTTGGGTCGAACTGCAGCGGGCACATCACGCGTTGTCGACCTTACATGGGAAGAACTGGCAACGCTCGATGTGGGCAGTTGGAAGTCTCCGGAATTTACCGGTCAGCGTCCCATGAGAATGGTCGATCTGTTGGATTGGCAAATGGCCTCGTCTAGCCGGCCCCATATCAATTGGGAGGTCAAACTTGGAAATGATGTGATCAAGAGCGATTACAGCTGTTTCGCGGAGGCTATTGCAGGCGTGCTAGAGAGTGCCGACATGAGGTGTCACCTGCTTTCCACCTTTGATCGAACCTTTCTTGAAACAGCGCGGTCTGTGGTTACTGATATCCCCATGGCGCTTAACGTTGAGGATCTTCCTGACGACGCCATCGACTTTTGTCTTGCGCAGGGCTTGGAGGGTATTCATCTGGATTGGACAACACTTACCGAAGCTCAGGTGAGATCGATCAAAAGGGAGGGCCTAGCCGTGCGATGTTATACGGTCAACGATCTTGAGGCAGGCCGGCGGCTCTTGGATTGGGGTGTCGAATTGCTTATGACTGATCGCCCGGGGCCAATGCTTGATTATTTATGTACTCATCCCAAACATTCGCACGCACCTCTCTAGTCAGATAGAGTCCCCAAGTCATACCCCTGTGTGCCCGGCGTCGTATCGGACCAGTTTGTCCGCCAGACCTCCCGCGATACCTCCCCAACAGGGACTTCGGTACGGTTGAAACCGGCATACGCTGGAACGAGGGGCGACACCACCGTGTCAAAGCGTGGTACAGCAAAATAGGGAAAACTGAAACGCGCCTGGCCACCGCGATTGATGACTTTGTGGGGGGTGGAGACAAAATAACCACCGGACCACAGCTCGAGCAGATCACCAATGTTGACGATGATACTGTTTTCCGGCGCATCAATTTCAATCCAATCACTGCGGCCTCTTGGTCTGATAAGCAGTCCGCCGATGGGATCAGGGGCCAATAGGGTCAGCGCATCTGTGTCCTTGTGTGCGTGGATACCCACGCCTGATTCATCGGCATCCTGCGGCGGGTAGTGCAACAGGGTCATATTGGTCAGGGACTGATCGAAGGGGTCGAGCAACCTGGACGCTTCGATGTTTAAAATCCCGGCGAGGATTGTAAGTAAACGTGCGGTGAGATCATCACAGGCGCGCCAGTAGTTGAGGATGGCATCACGCATAGCGGGTTGTTCTGCGGGCCATTTATTGGGTCCATACAGATCGCAGGTCGCGCAAATGGGGTCATTCGCGTCGACCTCGAGATGCAACTTGTATCCCTCGTAGCGATCAGGTGATTGGCCTGCGCTATTGGGGGAGAAGAAGCCGAGGGGGATGTACCCGCGATAGTTATCCCGGGTAATCCGGTCCGGAAGCTTCTGATCCAGGGTTTGTTCGAAATACTTCACCACGGCTTCCCGAGCAGCAGCGATTACGCTGGTTGGAATGCCGTGGCCTACAAGGACTGCAAAGCCCATCTCTGTGAATGCATAATCTAGCGTCTTTGCCACCTCGTCGTCGGTGGCCGAGAGATCAATGACAGGGACCTGGCATGTCGTTTTAGCCAATGACGATTACCTTGCTGCTTGGGCTGTTCTGTTCGGTAACAGGCGCTGTGGACTCGATTTATGGAAAGAATTCATGGGGTGGTAGCCACGTAAGCTAGAATGTCCCGCAGGAAAAGACAAATTATTTTTCGCGGCTAGGCATCCCCACGACACCGCCTATTTAGGTCCGGATGTGTATGCTCGCTTTGCTCGGATAAATAGGCTGGACGACCGGCCTTGCCAAAGGTAATTTGAGCGCCTGCATGAAAGGACAGAGCATGGCCAAGACAGACGATTACCCCACCGTAGATGCAACCACGACGCTGCCCCGACAGCTGAACTTCATCGATGGCGGGTCGCTGGCCAACAGTGATGGTGCCTGTTTTACGACGTACCACCCGGGGACCGGCAGGGCTATCTGTGACGTTGAGATTGCTGGCGATGCCGAGATTTCCCTGGCAGTGGAGTCAGCCCGCCGTGGTTTTGCCGAGTGGTCTGCAATGCCAGCCGCCCAGCGAGGAAAAATCCTGCGCAGAGCAGCGGCGATATTGCGCGAGCGTAATGACCAGCTTGCCGCTCTTGAGACACTGGATACTGGCAAGGCGATAGCGGAGACATCGGTTGTCGATGTGATTACCGGTGTCGAGGTGCTCGAATATTTCGCGGGCATCGCCCAAGGCATACAGGGGTCCCATATAGATTTGCCCCCTGAGGCTTTTGCCATTATGCGTAGGGAGCCCTTGGGGGTATGCGCGGGCATTGGCGCCTGGAACTACCCGATTCAAATCGCGCTTTGGAAATCTGCACCCGCCTTGGCCTGTGGAAATGCCATGATTTTCAAGCCCGCGCAGCAAACCCCGCTTACAGCACTCAGGCTGGCCGAGATTTATTGTGAGGCGGGGGTTCCGCCTGGGGTTTTCAACGTGGTTCAGGGGGCCGCCGCAACGGGTAGTGCTCTGGTATCTCATCCTGATATCGCCAAAGTCACCCTGACTGGGTCTGTGGAAACCGGTAAGCGGGTCATGGCTGCAGCCGCGGCAGATCTGAAGAAGGTCACCCTGGAGCTGGGTGGCAAATCTCCCATTTTGGTGTTCGAGGACTGTAATTTAGAGGATGCCGTCAATGGGGCCATGGCGGGCAACTTTTATTCGACGGGGCAGGTTTGCTCCCATGGCACTCGCGTCTATGTGCATCACTCCCTGAAGGCAGAGTTCTTGTCGCGGATAGTGGCCAAGACCAAGGCGTTGCGGGTAGGTAACCCTTTCGATCCAGCGACCCAGATGGGGCCACTGGTATCCGCGGAGCAACGTGACAGAGTCCTGGATTACATGTCGATGGCATCAAGTTCTTCCGAGGCAGAGGTGCTTTGTGGCGGCGAGGCAATCACTGTCGAGGGTCTTGAAGGGGGGTATTTTGTCGCCCCGACGGTCGTATCTTCTGGCGGTGATCATTTGCCCTTCGTACAGGAAGAGGTTTTTGGCCCCTTTATGACGGTGCTCAGCTTTGAGAGTGAACAGGAAGTGATCGCGCGAGCCAACAACACCCGCTTTGGTTTGGCGGGCGCCGTATTCACCGGCGATTTTGCTCGCGCCCATCGCGTAGCTAATGCACTACAGGCGGGAATCGTGTGGATTAATGATTACAACGTCACCCCGCCCGAAGTGCCTTTTGGCGGCTACCATGAGTCGGGGCTGGGCCGGGAGAACGGGCTGCAGGCGATCGAGTATTACACCCAAACCAAAACAATCTACGCTAATTTGGGTGCAGTTGCGCCCACCTATTGATGGGTTGGCTGATACGTCGACACAGGCACACCGCACGGAGACGGTCGTCACCTGTGACGGTGGTTGGTTTGATGCTGGGGGTGTTACCAATCATTGTGTTTAGTGGTGATGTCGACACCTCAAAGGGAGAGCCCACTGTGAATCCAAAAGTTGTTTTTATTATTGCAGACGGCATCCCCGCCGATGTCATTGAGCGCGTGCACACCCCTGCGCTTGATCGGATTGCCGCTTTTGGGGGATACGGTCGCGCCTATGTTGGCGGCCCCGTGGGAACCCCCGCGGAGAGTCCGACCGTATCGGCGACAGGCTATATGAGTTTGC
>CAXPOA010000255.1:0-5611 GCA_964218505.1 Luminiphilus sp. | reverse complement strand
GATAAGGAACACCTGACCGCGAGCGAATTCCGCATCAGCAGTGGTGAAAGCGAGATAAACGGCTCACTACATATCGAAAATCCGGCTCGCCCAATCATCGCGATGGACCTCCGTGCGCCGAGCATCGACTTACGGCCCTTTACAAAACCACCCCTGGACCTCTCGGGTAGCGACGCTGCAACGACAAAGCAAGCCGCGGATCCGGTAGTAAAAAAACGTCGGTTGATCCCAGAGAGGCCGATCGATCTGGGCGTCCTGAATACATTCGACGCAGATATAAAACTGGAGATTGGACATATTCAGGGCCATACACAAGATCTCGATTCTTTTGATCTGCACGCCACAGTGGAACGAGGCGGGTTAATCATCGACGATCTGCAGATTTTTGATGAGAGCTCCGGAAGGGCACAAGTTAAGGGCTTTGCCACCAATCTGAATGGGCAGAATCATTTTGGCCTTCGCCTCTCGAGCGAGGGAATTAATGTTGGGGTCCCCATTCTCACCACAGAAGATATCGATGCGTTGCCGCGTTATGACATGCGGCTGGCGGTCTTTGGGTCTGGGGACAACACGCGGGATCTTGCCGCGTCGGTGTCTGGCGGAATTGAAATCACCGGTGGGCCGGGGCGGATCGTCTCGCAGGGGCAAGGGTTTCTCACCAATGCGTTTTTTGATGAGTTACTGACACTGGTAAACCCGCTGAGACAATCTGATCCCTACAATCAGGTGGAGTGCTTGGTGGCACTCGCCAGCATCAAAGACGGCAAGCTCAAAGGCGATCCGCTGGTGACTTTTGTGACCAACAAGCTTGCCATTATTAGCAAGGCCGAACTGGATTTTTCGAGCGAGAAAATTTTTGCAACCTTCAATACCGTCCCACAAAGAGGATTTGGTATCAGTGCGTCGTCAGCATTCAACCCTTTCGTGGGCGTGGGAGGCTCTCTCGCCGAACCGCAGGTCACACTCGACCCAGAGGGAACCATTATTCAGGGCAGTCTTGCCGTGGCCACCGGGGGCATCTCGTTAATTGGCAAAAGCGTTCTGGATCGGCTCACCGTATCTAAAAAATCCTGTGACAAAGAACTCAAGAAATTCACCTCTCAACGGCAAGAGGCGATTGATAGCTATGCGAGTTTCAGGGAAAGAGTCCTCACTCCGGCACAATAATCAAAACTGAAGCGCCTAGCTGCTCAACACTTGGGCTGAATCTACCCCACCATTGCAGCGATCAAAAAGAGAACCGCTGCACCACCAGCGCCAATAAGAGCGTAAGGAAGCTGCGTAATGGCGTGGTCATAGGTTTTGCAGCCTGCACCCTGAGCACTCAGAACCGTAGAGTCCGAATAAAAGCAGGCATGACTGCCAAAGCCACTCGCGGACAGCAACGCGCCTACAACCAGAGGTATGCTCACATCGAAGGCCTCTGCCAAAGGGAATGCGACCGGCATGGCTATCGCGATAACGCCCCAGTTAGAGCCCGTGGTGTAAGAGACCACGGACATCGTAATAAAGATCAAAACCGGCAACATTGCCCGGTTCATATAAGGCTCTACAGCGGCGATCACATAATCCGTAAGCCCAATAGCATTGTTCGCCTCAACATAAACAAAAAGCGCTAGCAGCATAGATAGCACTGGCACCATCGATTTCAGGCCTTCCACGCAGGTATCAAAAAGCTCTCTCAAGGGCATGATCCCCATGACACCATACTGAACCAGGGTAAGTACCACACCAAGGATCACTCCTCTAAGGAGATCTACCGTTGGAAATACGGTAAAGAACAGCAGCGAAACAATGGGAAAAAAGAAGACCCACATCGATGCTTTTTGTGATGACTGAACCGAGAGCGCAGGGTCTTCGAAAACCCCCAAATCTCCGGTTTCCTCAGCGCGCTGTTCCGCAGCTCGCATACGACCTACGAGCGGAATGACACCGACAATGACTAAAGGAACGACAACAACTGCAAGCAAGGGGTAGAACATGTACGGAATAGATTCGACAAAAAGAGCGATTCCCTGCCCGGATTCCGCTACTCCATTTTTCTCAAGTAATCCCGCGAAGTACACGCCCCAACTCGAAATCGGGATTAACAGGCACATTGGTGCGGCGGTGGAATCAACCACATAAGCCAGCATTTCACGCGAGGTTTTAAACCTGTCTGTAACCGACTTCATGGTCGCGCCAACCGTCAGGGAATTCAGATAGTCATCAAGAAAAATCACCAAACCCAACAACCAGGTAGCCAGTAAGCTGCTGCGCTTGCCCTTCAATCTTCTTGTAAGCCATTCACCAAACGCGTAGGACCCGCCGCCCTTGACCAGCAGTGCAATAAAACTTCCATAGAGTGCACAAACCAAAATAACCCAGGCGGTAACCTCGTCGGCGAGCACTTCAGTCGAAACCGTCGCCAGGCGATCTGCGAACTGCCACCCATCCATGATAATGAACGCCAGAATCGCACCGGCGATCACGGATTCGAGAGTACGATGACTCCAGATTGCCAGCACCAGCACCAGGGCAGTCGGCACCAAACTGATTGCTCCGTATTCCACACTCGCTCCTTTCCACCAACAGCCTCCCCCGGAGGCTACTGGGCGAAATGTAACCGAGACTGGTGAAAATCGGCTACCCCACCTGTGATTTAGTCACCTGTATTTTGCCTCGAATTAGCTTTTAATAGGTTGTTGGCGGCCCCGTCCACACGTGGCACTGGCCCGGGGGCCATTACATCTTTCAAATTCGTCTAGATAGGCATAACTCATGACGCTTAAGTCATTGATCGCTGACATCCATGCCGCCGAATCAGGGCCGCAGGTGGCCGCCCTTTTCGACTTCGACGGCACCATCATAGCGGGTTACTCTGCGACTGTGTTTCTGCAGGACTCACTCGCACAAGGAGAGCTCCGTGGGGAGGAGCTCGTTGAACTGACGCGGGCGCTTACGGGATTTGGCTTAGGAAGTATGGGCTTTTCCGCGCTGATGGCCGTGCATGCACAGTACCTGGCAGGCAAAGAGGAAAAAACCTATATCGCGAATGCAGAGAGGCTATTCCGCAAAAAAATTGCACGACTCATCTATCCGGAAACGCGCAAGCTTATTGAAGCCCATCGTGCCAAGGGGCATACGATAGCCATCATCAGCTCAGCGACGCCCTATCAGGTTCTGCCCGCAGCTCGAGATCTCGATATCGATCACGTCTACGCCACAGAACTCGAGGTAAAGAGAGGTGTATTTACCGGCGGAGTCATAAAGCCCACCTGCTTTGGACAAGGCAAAGTTGATGCTGCGGAAAAACTGGCCTCCCTCGTGGGCGCGGATTTGGACAACAGCTTTTTCTACTCCGATAGTACCGATGACATTCAGCTTCTGGAGCACGTTGGACGTCCAGTGACGCTGAATCCCCGAAAGAAACTGAAAAAAGTAACTGCTGAGCGCAAATGGCCAACGGCGACCTTCGACAGTCGGGGGAAAGTCAGCGTTAATCGTTTCCTGAGAACCGTGGCGGCGACCGGATCTGTGGTGAGTAGTATTGCCGCTGCGTTGCCGGTCTACGCCCTCACGGGCTCAAAAAGAGACTCGCTCAATTTCTCAATGTCCCTGTTTGCAGAAACCTGCAATGCGCTGATTGGACTCGAACTGGATGTGACCGGGGAGGAACATCTCTGGAGCCAGCGCCCTGCTGTGTTTATGTTCAATCACCAGAGCAAAGCTGACGTAGCCATCATGGCCAGCCTGGTGAGACGTGACGTGGTTGCCGTGGGTAAGAAAGAAATTCAGCGCATGCCGCTAATCGGCCAGGCAATGGGAATTGCCGGCGTTGTCTTTATCGACCGATCAGACCGTGAGAAAGCGATCGAATCAATGAAGCCTCTTGTATCGGCCATGCAAGAGCAAAATAAATCTCTGGTCATCGCCCCAGAAGGAACACGAACACCGAGTCGCAAGCTGGCGCAATTTAAGAAAGGGGGCTTTCACATCGCTCTTCAAGTCGGCGTGCCGATCGTACCGGTGGTCATTCACAATGCGGGAGATATTGCGCCCAAGGGCGATTTTCTCTTCAAGCCCGGGAAGGTTCGGGTGGACGTGTTGCCTCCTGTCGACACCAGTGACTGGTCGCTAGATCGAATGGATGAGCAAGTAAATCAGGTCAGAAACCTATTTCTACATGCGCTTGGGCAACCGGAGCAATCTCTAGAGGAAGTTGTGCGGGCCAAAAGGAACCTCCCTGACGACATGCGTCCGGAGCTTAAAAAGCGGGCTTCTGGTATGAAGGCGGTCAAAGATGCTGCCAGCAAAAAAGCAACCTCAAGGAAACCCGCCGCTAAAAAGGCGAGCACAAATAGCACCACAGCGAAGAGTAAAGCTGCGGCCACCAAGAAAAAAACCGGCGCCCGAAAACCAGCAGTGGCGGCGGCAAAGTCCACTCGCACTGCAAAGCCCGCTGCGTCCAAGAAAGCTGCTATTAAGAAAGCTGCCACCAAAAAAGCCGCAACTAAAAAGAAAACAAACACGCGGGGCAAGCGATAGAACCCCATGGTTGGTCTGGAGGGTTTAATCGAGCCAAGCAACTCACCATGGCCGTCTGATGGGCGCCCAGCTATCTTCGTGCTTGATACCAACAGCTCACTCGAACAGCGATTACTGGAAGCCTGGATAGAACATCATCGCCCTGCTGCCGCAACATGCCAACAGGTAGTCCTGGCACTGGGAGATGATCGGAAACCCCTGCAAACTCTCGGACTGAGTAACGCAATTAGCAGTTCTGCTGAGGCCATCGTTATTCCCATTCGTATTGCCTGGACGCCCAGCGACAAAGCCTATGCTTCAGGGCCTCGCTTACGCCATCTTATTCAAGGGCCGGAGCGGAGGCCTGGCTGGGTTCGTGCCAGACGCACACTCAAGCGTCATCCAGAGCGGGTTCATCTCATCAAAGGAGCGCCTGACACAGTTACCGCGATGGGGGACCGCTTTCTATCCAAATATGATCTTGCACCAGAGCAGCGTCCCGAGGATTTTGCTGTCTTTATCGCGCGACAGGCAGCGATCGTATTGGACATGGCGGAGCGGAAGCTACAGGGGGGGCGCTACAAGGTCCCTCGATACGTCGCTCAATCCCTCAGAAATAATCAGGAATTCAAAGCTCGACTCTACGCAATTGCCAACCAAGAGGAACGCTCTCGCTCTGATGTGGTGAGAGAGGTTAATGACTACTTTAAAGAGATGATCTCAATCCCTACAAGCTTCTGGCTGGATGTATGGATAAAGTTCTGCAACGTGTGTCTGGGTCTGGGCTATGAACCTCGTCTGAATTACTCCCCTGAGGATCTGGAGCGTGTGCGCGCCATGGTGCGTAACCACCCGTCCGCTCTGCTCTGGACCCACAAAACCTATATCGACGGTTTCGTGGTACCAAAACTGCTGTTTGACAATAATTTTCCAGTACCCCATTTCTTTGCAGGCGCAAATTTAAATATTCCGTTTCTCGGTGGCCGGGTCAGGCGCGCCGGCGGCATCTTCATCAAACGCAGTTTTAACGACAACGATGTCTACAAAGCCACGCTTCGCCAGTACGTGGGTTACTTGATGGAAAAGCGCTTTCCGCTGACGTGGT
>CAXPOA010000254.1:0-15495 GCA_964218505.1 Luminiphilus sp. | reverse complement strand
CGGCAAGGCTTCCCATAATGAAACAGCCCAGCAGGAAGGGCTGCCAGATTCTACCCAACCTCTCCGTTAGCCAGTGCCAGGTCATTTCAAATTCAACCTGCTGAAGTGGGGTGTCTAGAATGGCGGCGCCCAGCTGATAAGCGGCGAAGTAAATGACAGGCATCGTGAGAGGATTTGTGATGAAGATAAGTGTCACACTCAAGGGCAGGTTGGCCCGCCAGCGGACGGCTACCAATGCCGCAATAAACATCTGGCCCGGGAGAGGAATCATGGCGCTGAACAGGCCGATAGCGAATGCTTTTGCAGTAGACGACCGATTGATGTGCCACAAATTTGGCTCGTAAACCCAGTCACCCAGGGGTCTCAGGCTGCGCATGCCTCTAAGTCGCTGAGGGGAGGGCGCCATTCGTCGAAGTAGCTTTCGAGGCATACAGAGAGCTAGTCCAGTTTCCGGTATCGATCACATGTGTGCAGTTGCCACCAGCGATGTGCCTTGTTGTGGAAATCACCAGCGGGTAGTTGTCTCATTGCGTGCTCCTGAGCACACCTACATAGTATGACGTTTTTGGTTTTTCAGCTCCATGTGACTTGCTACCAGAATAGGTGCGACGAGATCCGTGGATTCGACGCGGAGAGCTAGATTTCCATGGCTCCAGCAAGTCGATCCATTCCCTAAAATCCGACTTGCCTATACGCCGGCGATTGCGATGCTGGTTGGCATGGTTCTGCCCCTTTTTCTGTCAGATCCGGTATACGGGCTCGTCGCTTCGGTGCCGGTTCTTTGGGTTTTCTTATCTGCCCGGCGCAAATCTGTTGGTTACTTTCTGGTGGCGTTGATACTCAGCAGCGGTTGGGGGGTTGTTGAGTGCGAAAAAATCCTGGACCCCGGCTGCGAGGGAAGAAGTGTTTTGCTTGCGGGTACAGTGGTCAGCCTTCCTTACAGGACCTCGCCGCAGTATGGGGAGCGGGGCTCAGTCGTTACAGTCCGTAGCGGCACCATCATGCCGGCGGAGTGTGGTGCATTAGGCCTTGTACAGATACAGGTTCAAGGCTTACTCGAGCCATCAGTGCTGGGACGTCACATATCAGTGGAGGGAGTCGTCCAGCGCAAGGCCGTACAGTGGAATCAAGGGCGCCCCCCGGATCAGGCGGGTCAGTTTGCCCGGGGCGTCACCACCCAATTACGTGCTAGCAGCTTCACTTTACTGCCGGGGGAGCGGGACTTTATTCACGGTTTACGCGGTGAGCTGGCGAAAGAAATTGAAAGCGCCATCGAGCCACTGAGACCAAAAGGGTTGCTGTTGGCGCTTACGCTCGGTCACGGTTCCGAATTGCCGCGCCAGGACTGGACGCGTTTTCGGGAGCTTGGTATCACTCATGCTCTCGTGATTTCAGGCCTTCATGTTGGACTGTTGTTCGCGTGTATCTGGCGGCTCAGTCGGCGGCTGTTGCTATGCGTTGCACCCGCCCGAATGATTCGTCGTGATTTTTCCGTGCTTCCCGCTTTGGGAGTGGCGTTTGTCTATGCCCAGTTAGCAGGCTTCAGCCTTCCTACCCAGCGGGCACTTATCATGCTGGCGGTTTTTGCGATCAGTCAGCTCACGGTGTGGCGGAGCAGGTCGAGCCACTGCCTATTACTCGCGGCGCTGGGTATGTTGACTATTCATCCGGCCGCCATTTTGGGATCTAGTTTTTGGCTGAGTCTCATGGCCACGGTGGTTCTGGTTAGCATCAATCAGCTCATGAGTCGCTGGCCGATATTGAATCAGAGGGGAAAGGTAGCCAAGGCCCTCGTGATTCAGTGTGGCGTTGTAGCGGCAATGACACCGTGGGTGGGCTTCTGGTACAGCGCAGCAGGCGTTGTTGCGGTGCTGGCTAATCTAACCGTGGTGCCGTTGCTGGTTGCAAGTGTTGTGCCGGCAGCCCTGTTGGCGCTATGCATCTCTGCCACAGGCCTGTCGACCGATTCGAGTCAGTGGTTGCCTGCACGGTGGCTGGCTAGTGGGTGGCTTGGAGTGGTTGATGCATTGAGCTGGAACATAGATTTGCCGGAGGTGACAGAGCCATTGGTTGGTCAGAGGCTTTGGGCGATTCATCCGGATAGCAGGGATTTAGCTGCTGAGCACGTGATCTCGTCAAAGGCAGACTTCAGGCTTGTGGTGCTTGATGTCGGGCAAGGTCTGTCCGTGTTTGTGAAGAGTGGCGATAGTAATTTGCTGTACGACACAGGTGATGCCAGTCCTTTTGGTTTCAGTCAGGCCAGGCAGGCGGTGATGCCCTTTCTGCGACATGAGGGTATTGGCGTAATTGATATTCTCGTGCTTAGCCACGGGGATCGAGATCATGTTGGGGGCATCGATGACATCCGCAAGGAGCTCTCTGTTCGACGTGTTTATGGTCACTACGGCTCTCCCTGCCGTGCCGGACAAAAACTTTGGCTTGGGCACAGTACTGAGATCATATTTTTAAATGGCAATCTTAGTGATTCCGAACTGCTATATCCTGCATTGCCGAAGGCTCAGGAGAGTGACAATGATGGTTCTTGTGTCGTCCTTGTTCAGCATGCTGGCCGCCGGTTTTTGCTAACGGGGGACATCGAGCGGTCCCGCGAACAGGCCATGGTTCGGTATTGGCAAAGCGCATTGGGGGTAGATGTACTTATCGCCGCGCATCACGGCAGTCAGACCTCATCAACACTCACCTTTCTCAAGTGGACAAGGCCTGATTTTGTTGCTTTTAGCGCTGGGAGAGGAAATCGTTTCGGCCACCCATCGACTAACGTAATGAATCGCTTTGCGGCTCGCGGCACAACGATTTCCTCGACGGCAGCGGATGGTGCCATCTCTTACAGTGTTAATGATCACGGAAATATTACGGTAGAGGGAATGCGCGATGGCACTATTCCCTATTGGCTACAGCTTCCTTGACTGGGGTCATTGAACACTGAGAGGTATACTTTCCCCGGCATAGGAGGAAGACAATTTGTTTAGTTTACTGATGGCCGGTGGTTGGACCATGCCGTTTATCGTAGTCGGTTCGATTATCGCTCTGGCGATCGTTATCGAGCGAACGCTGGCATTGAGGCCCGAGCGGATTGCACCTCCTCATTTGTTGGCGGGAGTCTGGCAGCAGCTCAAAGCAGGGGAGTTCGACGCATCTCGTTTGAAGCAATTGCGACAAGGCTCCCCCTTGGGCGCAATTCTCGCCGCGGGCCTGGCAAACAGAGGCCAGGGACGCGATGTGATGAAGGAAAGTATTCAGGAAGCCGCGGGGCACGTAGTACATGATCTTGAGCGGTATCTCAACACCTTGGGCACGATCGCTGCAGTCACGCCGCTGCTGGGATTGCTTGGTACGGTCGTTGGAATGATTCGCGTTTTCACCGAAATCACCATCCAGGGCACAGGCAATGCGAACGCTCTTGCGGGTGGGATCTCGGAGGCTTTGATCACAACTGCAGCGGGTCTGGCTGTGGCGATACCTGCTCTTATAATGCATCGTTACTTCACGGGAAAGATCGATACGATCGTGGTGGGACTTGAGCAGGAATCTATCAAGCTCGTGGATGCGCTGCACAATGGCGGCAAGAAGACCGAGTACGACCTGTGAAGTTCCGACGCCGACGCGATGAGGAGCCCGGTATCAATCTGACCCCATTGATTGACGTCGTCTTCCTGCTCCTTATTTTCTTCATGGTCTCGACAAGTTTTACGCGGGCGACTCAGCTTGCGGTAAACCTACCTGAAGCCGAGGGGGTGTCAGCTGGCGGGTCTGGGGAGTCGATGGAGTTAGTAATTCAGGCGGACGGACGAATAAAGCTCAATGGAACCCTAGTGAGCAGTGACCACGCCGCGCTGCGAGAGGCAATGGAAGTGGAACTTGCCAACACGGGGCAGCAAGCATTGACCATTGCGGCAGATGGGGATGCTCCGCATCGGTTAGTTGTGAGCGCCTTGGATGCGGCAAATATCCTTGGTCTCGAACAGGTCACGATTGCAACTCAGGAACCCGAGCAATGAGTAACGCCAACCCCCGTCGCGAAGTGAGGGACCTGGTTCTGTATCGGCGATTGCTTGGGTACGTGATCCCCCATACTGGCGTTTTTCTGGTCAGCATTTTCGGTTTTTTGGTCTATTCATTGGGCAATGTACTGCTGGCGGATTTGACACAGTTTTTGCTCGATTCCCTAGGGGAGGCGACTACTGTTTCTTTGGGATTGGTCGCAGGGGCGGCGCACTGGATTTGGCCGCCGGGAGATAAATCCACTCTCGACTACGCGCGCATCGCTGTGCCCCTAGCGGCACTGGTTTTATCTTTTGGGCGGGCGATGGGCTATTTTGTGGGCAACTACTTTATGAACATTGTGGCCCGTTCAGTGATACATACACTCCGAACCGAGTTGTTTGGCACAATGATGCGGGCTCAAAAAAGCTATTACGACCAGCAGAGCCCCGGCACACTGATCAGTAAGTTGACCTTTAACGTAGAGCAGGTCTCGGGAGCGGCCAGCGATGCCCTCAAGGTAATCTTGCGAGAAGGCCTTACTATCGTCGCGCTTGTCTCATACATGCTGTATCTCAATTGGAAGCTGAGCCTTGTGTTCTTTGCGGTTGCGCCAGCAATTGGCTTGGTTGTCGTGGTCGTTGGCCGTCATTTCAGGCGCTACAGTCGGCGAATTCAGGATTCCATGGGCGCGGTTACTCAGGTGAGTGGCGAGTCACTCAGGGCATTTGATGTCTTGCGCATTTTTGGGGGTGAGGCGCAGCAGAATAATCAGTTTGAGCAGGCGAGCTTGTTCAATCGTAACCAGAGCCTCAAGTTGGCCCTGGTGGAGGCTGTTTCTACTCCGGTCATCCAGACACTGCTTGCTCTGGCACTCGGCGCCTTGTTCTGGTTTGCGCTTGATCCAACCATTTTGGCGGGGTTTTCCGCCGGATCGCTGGTTGCCTTTATTACTGCGGCGGCCCAGTTGGGAAAGCCCGTTAAGACGCTGAGTGGCATTCAAAGTATTGTGCAGCGTGGCCTTGCCGCGGCGGAGGATGTCTTCGCACAGCTTGATACTCCAGCTGAGATTGACCGAGGAACGACGCCCATCGAAAAGGCGAGAGGCTTCCTCGAGGTGGATTCGCTCAGCTTCACTTATCCTGGCTCCGACACCCACGCGCTACGCAATGTGTCGTTTACTGTTAAGCCCGGGGAGACTGTCGCTTTGGTTGGTCGATCGGGGAGCGGTAAGTCAACGATCGCGCAGCTCTTACTGCGGTTTTATCACCCCGATGCTGGAGAGATAAGACTCGATGACCTGATTGTTGATGAGTACCGCTTGGCCGATTACCGACGTCAGTTTTCAGTGGTATCTCAAGCGGTCGAGCTATTCAGCGATACGGTGCGCAATAACATCGCTTTTGGAGGACTAGGCGAATCCTCTTACGACCAGATTCTTGAGGCCGCGAGGCGTGCTCATGCCATCGAATTCATTGAAAGACTTCCTGACGGACTGGATACCCGGCTGGGGGATAATGGGGCTGGCTTGTCTGGGGGTCAGCGGCAACGACTGGCCATCGCCCGAGCGTTATTAAAACAGGCACCGGTGTTAATTCTGGACGAAGCCACCTCTGCGTTGGATGGTGAATCTGAGCGGGCTGTACAGGAAGCCCTGGGAAGTGGGCAAAGCCAACGTGCAACGCTAGTCATTGCCCATCGGCTTTCTACTATAGAGCGTGCGGATCGCATTATTCTCCTCGACAAGGGCGAGATTCTTGCCCAGGGAACCCACGAACAATTGGTACAAAGCAGTGCGCTTTACGCAGCGATGTATCGACAGGGCTCTACTGAGAGTGATTAAGCGTGGTTGATGCAGCGATGCAACGGCTAGAACAATATGTCACCCACGCTTGGTATCGTGGCGCACTCTGGTTGTGGCTGCTGTGGCCATTCAGCCTTCTTACCTCACTCGTAGTTGCTAGGCGTAGACGCCGGTTTCTCTTGCACCCGCCGACGCCGCTATCAGTGCCTATTGTCGTCGTGGGTGGGATCACTGTAGGCGGCTCTGGCAAGACCCCCGTGGTTCTAGCCCTCATAAAAGAGCTACAGGCTCGCGGTAAGCGAGCTGGCGTGGTGAGTCGTGGGTACGGTGGGGCCCAGAGTTATGCCCCCCAAGAGGTGTCAGAATCGACGCCAGCCACGATGGTTGGTGATGAGCCGGTACTCATAAAACAAGAATCGGGTGTTCCCGTTGCGGTGTGTCGCGATAGGCGCAGTGCTGTGGAGTGCTTGATAAGCAAGCATGACCTTGATGTCATCCTCTCAGATGATGGAATGCAGCATTACCAGATGCCTCGAAGCTTCGAAATCGCGATTGTCGACGGGAGTCGAGGGCTAGGGAATGGCAGGTTGCTACCGATGGGGCCCTTGCGTGAGCCTCCCTCAAGGTTGCGAGAGGTCGACTTTGTACTCGAGCGTAACTCAGAAGATGCAGAGCGTAGGGTCAGCTATCGTCCAACAGGTTTTAGGCACCACACCACAGGCCGATGTATGGAGATCGCTCAAGCTGTGGATATGTGGGGCACCCAGAGTGTTGGCGCGATCACAGGGTTAGGTCAGCCGGAGCAGTTCTTCGATTTGCTACGCGCCCTTGGCGTAACTGTAACGGCACGGGCGCTTCGGGATCATCGGCCCATATCTTCGGGAATGCTGAAAGCCACGGAAGGGCAAATAGTCGTCATCACTTCTAAGGATGCTGTTAAATTATCCCAAGAGAGTGATGCGAGAATCTGGATTCTTGAGATTGAGGCAGTGGTTCCCGATTCATTGATTGAGGGCGTAATGGCCGTCATGGATTCCGAAGGGTAAGGACGCATGTTTCACATTGTCGTACCAGCGAGATATGGCTCTACACGCTTGCCTGGCAAGGCGTTGTTGGATATAGCCGGTCATCCCATTGTCTGGTGGGTTTGGCAGCGAGCTCTTGCCAGCTCAGCCGCCTCGGTAGTGGTAGCGACGGATCACGAGGATATTGCGTCAGTCATGAGAGAGTGTGGCGCCGATGTCGCCATGACCAAGACCAGTCATCCTTCAGGAACCGATCGGCTCGCGGAAGTTGTTGATCAGCGGGGTTGGAGTGACGATGAGATTGTGGTGAACCTTCAGGGTGACGAGCCACTTATGCCTGTTGAGAACCTAGAACAGGTTGCCCGCGAGCTCGGAGAAAATCCGGCAGCCAGTATCGCAACCCTTGCTGAAACTATTACAGACGTCAAGGCGTTTCACGACCCCTCGGTGGTCAAGGTTGTTGCTTCGGCTGCAGGGAATGCGATGTATTTTTCACGGGCTCCGATTCCTTATCCAAGAGACATTACTGATACTGCTCTGGAAGCCAAGATTCTTGAATTGGGTCTCATGCGCCATGTAGGCCTGTATGCCTATCGATGCGGTTTTCTGCGTGCTTACGTCACTTGGGAGCAAGCACCGATGGAGCGCGTCGAAGCATTGGAGCAGTTGAGGGCGCTTCATCATGGGGCCCAAATTCGTGTGGCAGAGGCGACCCAGCCCGTACCCGCTGGCGTCGACACGCAAAAGGATCTTGACCATGTAAGACGCTTATTGAGTGAGCAACGTGACTGATATTGAGCGAGATGTTCAGCTCCGAGATTTCAACACCTTGCGTCTCCAGTCCAAAGTCACGGCCTGGCTACATGCGACGAGCACTAATGCCATTGTAGAAGGGGTGCTTGCAGGGCAACGCCTGGGGCTCCCTGTTACTCCTTTAGGCGAGGGCAGTAATGTCGTGCTACCCGAGTCCTTGGACGCGCTAGTTGTCCGGGTAAGCAGTAAGGGTATTCAGCTAGTAAAAGATGATGGCCGCCGCGTGAGGGTGAGGGTTGCGGCAGGTGAAAATTGGCATGAATTTGTTGTTTGGTGTGTTCAAGAGGGCCTGTTTGGTGTTGAGAATCTAGCGCTGATCCCAGGTACGATAGGTGCAGCGCCTGTCCAGAACATTGGCGCGTATGGGGTGGAAGTTTCCAATACCGTGTTAGGCGTAGAGGTAGTCGACATTGAGTCAGGTGCGGTTGAGTACCTCAACGCAGAAGAGTGCGGCTTTTCCTATCGGCGTAGCATCTTTAAAGATATAAACAATCGCCGCTGGATTATTGCGTCAGTCGATTTTGAGCTCGACCGGCTGGCGCCCATTCAGACTGGGTATCCTGCGCTTGCGGATCGCCTATCAAGCGTGAGCTCCAGCCCAAGTCATCGAGATGTCATGGAAGCGGTTATTGCAATCCGCCAAGAGCGGCTGCCAGATCCCCTCGCGCAGCCAAATACTGGCAGCTTCTTTAAAAACCCAGAAGTCACTCCAGAGGAGGCCACCGCTTTGTCCGCCGAGTATTCTGATTTGCCACGGTTTCCAGCAGGGGATCGCGTGAAGTTATCCGCAGCTTGGTTAGTAGAACGGGCAGGATGGCGGGGAACATCGGTAAACGGTGTTTGCATGTCCTTGCAACATGCGTTGGTGCTGGTTAACGAGTCTGCTGACACTGCGAGCGAGATCCTAGCTTTTGCTTCTCAAGTGCAAGAAAGTGTCCATAAGCAATTTGGAATAGAGCTCACCATTGAGCCCGATGTCCTGTGATGGGGCCTTTTTTGACCCAGCTGTTCTGTGAGCAGGGCGTCTTGCGCACTTTGTCTTGATAGTGGCATAAGTTAGTTGATGACAGATTTTGACGCCAAGCAATTCCTGAAGACCCTGACCTCCCGACCGGGCGTCTACCAAATGTATGCAGATGATGGGGAGCTGCTTTATGTGGGCAAGGCTAAAAACCTAAAAAATCGTGTCAGCAGCTACTTCAGGGCCTCGGGACTGACCGCAAAGACCATGGCACTGGTTAATCGCATCGCCGATATTCAGGTTACGGTGACCACCACAGAAGTCGATGCGCTGCTTCTAGAACACAACCTGATCAAAGAGCATCGTCCTCCTTACAACATTACGCTGAAAGACGATAAGTCTTATCCCTATATTTATCTGAGTTCACAGGATCGTTGGCCAAGATTATCCCTGCACCGGGGCCCCAAGCGCCGTAAGGGCGAGTATTTTGGGCCTTATCCGAGTGCTGGTGCAGTGCGTTCTACTCTCCATTTGCTGCAGAAAGTGCTCAAGGTGCGTCAGTGTGAGGACAGCTATTTCCGCAATCGCTCCCGCCCATGCCTTCAGTATCAAATTGGCCGCTGCAGTGGTCCCTGTGTAGGGCTGGTGAGCGATGAGGACTATGCGGAACAGGTCGAAAAGACCGAGCTGTTTCTCCGGGGTAAATCTCAGGTATTGATGGCTCGTCTCGCGGATGAGATGGAGCAGGCATCGACTGAATTGCGTTTTGAGGACGCTGCCGAAAGACGAGATCAGCTATCGCAGCTTCAGAAGGTCCAGTCCGTGCAGGGGATCGAGGGTACCCGTGGAGACCTTGATTTATTTGCGGCTTTCTCGGCTCAGGGGAGCAGCTGTGTGCAGGTGCTTTTTATTAGAGAGGCTCGCGTGCTCGGCAGCCGTAGCTATTATCCACCGTTTAAATTAGACGAATCCCCGAGCGCCATTCTAGAAGCATTTCTGCCGCAGTTTTATCTTTCGGGTAAGAACTCGGTGCCTCCAGAGATTGTGCTTAATGAAATGCCAGAGGACGCAGACATCCTAGCTGAAGCGCTGTCTTTGCATAGCAAGCGTAAAGTCACGCTCAGACACCGGGTGAGAGAGGCACGAGCACGGTGGCTTCAGATGGCCCAGCAGACCGCAGAAACAAACCTGAATGCACACCTGAGTGGCAAGCAAACCATGGCAGGGCGTCTAGAGAGCCTTCGCCGTGAATTGGATTTGGAGACATTGCCGACGCGGATGGAGTGTTTTGATATCAGTCACAGTTCAGGCGAGGCGACAGTGGCTTCTTGTGTGGTGTTCGATGGCACCGGTGCCAGAAAGGCCGATTACCGACAGTTCAATATCAAAGGGATCAAGCCGGGTGACGACTATGCCGCCATGCAGCAAGCCCTGGAGCGTCGTTACAAGCGGCTCGTGAATGGGGAGGGCACTATGCCCGACATCCTCTTTATCGATGGGGGTAAAGGTCAGGTGACACAGGCGATGGAGGTGATGTCTATGTTCGATATTTCCTCCGTGCGGGTTATCGGGGTGGCCAAAGGTACCACGCGCAAAGCGGGGTTTGAGACGCTTGTTGACGGTGAGACCGGAAAAGAGACGGTCTTGCGGGGGGATAACCCTGCGCTTCATCTCATCCAGCAGGTAAGAGACGAGGCTCACCGTTTCGCCATCACGGGGCATCGAGCCCGTCGGGGTAAGGCAAGGAGGACCTCTACATTGGAGGGCATCCCTGGGGTGGGAGCAAAGCGGCGACGAGATCTGTTGCGTCACTTCGGTAGCGCAGGGGCGGTGTCCGGCGCCAACGTCGATGAGCTGAGGAAGGTTGAGGGTATTAGCTCCACTCTGGCGCAAACAATATACGATCATCTCCACACGGTTTAGGACTAGTCCTTTCACCAGTCTCTCTTTTCGCCGATAGCCTGCTATGGCAGTTACCCAGGGGTTCCTCGCATGGAGTGCTTATGACACACTCCAGACAACCAGACCGGAGCAGGCTGTGCCTATTAACTTACCCAACATTTTGACTCTATTGCGAGTGGCGGCCATTCCGTTACTGGTGGTGCTGGTTGGCTTCCCCCATCCCGTGGGTACGTTATTGGCGGCAGCGCTCTTCGGGTTGGCTGCTATCACCGACTGGATTGATGGATGGTTGGCGCGGCGTTCAGGGCAAATGACGGCCTTTGGTGCTTTCCTCGATCCTGTGGCCGATAAACTTATCGTTGCCACAGCTCTAGTTTTGTTGACGGACCGATTTGATCACTGGCTAATCACTGTCTCTG
Source organism: Luminiphilus sp. (assembly GCA_964218505.1). GTDB lineage: Bacteria > Pseudomonadota > Gammaproteobacteria > Pseudomonadales > Halieaceae > Luminiphilus. The sequence continues at coordinate 4,569 of CAXPOA010000254.1, read as the reverse complement.
CCTGCGTTATTATTGGTCGAGAGATTGTTGTGAGCGCTCTTAGAGAGTGGATGGCGCAGCTGGGTCAGGCAGCGGCCGTCAAGGTATCCACCATTGCGAAGGTAAAAACTGCCATGCAAATGATCGCAATTAGCGCGTTGCTGGCGCTTACGCCGGCCACCGAGCCGCGTTATTTGTACTGGCTAGCTCTGGTGGTGCTGCTTGTTGCGGTGGTTCTCACTTTGTGGTCGATGGTGATTTATTTGCAGGTATTTTTGGGGGCTATTAAGGAGCAAGAGAGCCCTTGACGTTGGCCCTCGAAGGCTTACACTTATCACTATGCGGGTGTAGCTCAGTTGGTAGAGCGCGACCTTGCCAAGGTCGAGGTCACGAGTTCGAACCTCGTTACCCGCTCCAACATCTCACAGTTGTTGATTCCCATTACCACGCGTATACTCCGCGGCTTCCGCGCTGAAGCTATTTCTTGGACATTCGCGCGGTCTCCAGAACCCTTGGTTCTCTATGGCTCGGTGGCAGAGTGGTGATGCAGCGGATTGCAAATCCGTCTACGCCGGTTCGATTCCGACCCGAGCCTCCATTATCAGCGTCGGCGGGAGGAGTGGCAACGAGTTCAGCGCTCGAACTAATAAATACGATCAATAAGGCGAGTGAAGGCATCCATTGATAGAATCTTCGGTGTAATTTGTCCTTCACAGTTCACCCCGGCCTCAAGAAATAACCAGTCCCCGGGACAAAATTATCACTCACTAGCAGTTAACGGAGGCCAATGATCCGCCCATGGCTGCGCTGCCTCCAGCTCAAAGGCCAGCTCATACAAGCGCAGATCTTGACCCGGAGCCGCCATAAAGTGGCTGCCTACAGGAAGTCCTGTCTCGGCAGACCGAAACAAGGGGACCGACATGGCGGGGGCACCAATACCATTAGCCACCACCGTATATCCCAGCATTTGACGGTTGCGAGCAATAGCATCAGTAAAGGGCGTATCGTAAGAAATGTAGCCCTGGCGGGGTGTTTCTAGGGGTAGTGTGGGTGTCAACCACAGGTCGTAGTCGTCAAAAAAAGGCGTGAATTTCTGCGTGAGCTGGGCAAAATAATTCAGTCCTTGCTGAAGCGAATCAGCGGGCAAGCTCGCCGCGTACCGCCCGGCATTAACTGTTGCAGGGGTAAGTAGGCCAGAATCTTCGGCTGGCCGCCCTGTAAGAAATTCAACGTAGCTTAATAACTGAGGTACCTCAGCCAACATAATGCCCTCAGCAGCCCGAAACAACGCATTGCCGTTGAGAGGGTTTGGCAGCTCGACCACGTCATGCCCTAGAGCAGCACACAATTGCATGGTTTTAATGATGACATCTTTAACGCTGGCTTGCGGGGACTCACCAAAAGCATTCTCCATGGAAACAGCAATGCGAAGACGCTTGGTCCCAGGACCTTCAATTAAGCCGACGGGGTCATAGCCCTGGGGGTGGCCGAAACTTTCCGTCGCTGCCAGCAACGCGGCGCTGTCTCGCACTGTCCGACTTAAACACTGATGAGTGCGCAGGAAAAGGTGGCTGCCATCTGCTTCCCCTGACTTTTGTCGGTATCGACTGGCTTTCATGCCCAAAACACCGCAGCAAGATGCAGGTATGCGGTTGGAGCCACCACCATCAGTGCCATGCGCCAAAGGTACATAGCCTGCAGCCACAGCGGCCGCACTACCACCACTAGAGCCCCCCGCGTTGCGCGTTAAATCCCACGGGTTTCGTGTGGGGCCAAAGGCCATATTGTCGGTCATCGCAACTGACGCGAATTCGGGGGTATTGGTCATCCCCAAAATATTCAGTCCCGCCTGCTCCATTGCTGCTACGTAGTCGACTGAAATTTTTGGCACCTGAGTCAAGTGAAGTAAGGAGCCGTTCGTTCGACGCACTCCCGCATAGTCAACTAAATCTTTGAGTAAGGTTGGTACACCGGCAAAAACAGTATTAGTGCCTATTGTTGGTGCCCGGGCCAATGCTGCGGAAAAATTGCGCGTCGTCAGAGCGTTGATACTGGGCTCAAGGGCTTCTATACGCGTGATGGACGCTTCGGTGACCTCCTGCGCCGACAGCTCGCCCTGCCGAATCAGCTGCGCCAGGCCCACCGCGTCAAATTTCAGTAGATCGTTCGCAGACCGGTGCAAGCTCGCCTGCGCTCTTGGCAGCTGCGCTATCGCGTGCAGGGCCACAGCACCGGTGATCGCGTTAACAATAAAGCGTCTTCGGGAACTAGTGACATGCCTATCTGCATCGCTAGTCTTCACGTCAGAGCCTTCCCCAAAACGTGAGAACCGACATCGCTATTGGCATTAGCTGCGGTTGTTTCAGTCGAGATACCGGCACCAGATTTTTCATTATTAATTATTGCCCATCAATATTTTCAGCAAATCTGACTGATAAATCGACTTCTCGGGCACTGGTCTACCGCCACGATGAAGATTCTCTTTTGAAACCTGTCCCAGCTCATCAATAATATAAGCGTGAGCTCTCGCAAGCTTTTCCATTTGATCAAAATCAATACCACCACCGTCGACATCAAAGGTTGAGTGGTAAAACTTTCCGGTTTGAATCCAACCTGATGAAATCGCGTTGAGATCGTTATAGGGAGGATGGAATGCAGCCTCATCAGCAGCTGGATCAATATAGACTAGATCGCCCATAACAATGCCATAGTGCGAGGCTGCGCGCTTAAACAGATCAATTAGTAGCGGACTGCGATTAGTCACCAAGAGCATTAACGGGTCAACTATGTTGGACTTGGCGATCAACAGGCCTTCATCCATTGGTCGATTCATCCCCAAATGCTCTGGACGCAAAACCAACAATAGATTCTCCTGCATCAGCTTTTGGTGCTTGGCAATAAAAGGTAGTGTCCCGCCGACACCGGGAACTTCATGATCACCCTGAAACAGAAAGATAATGCCATGCTGCCGCTCAGCTTCAGGGATTTTTGCGTAGTAACGCGCCAACGCCAGATTGAGCGCGACAGACGCGCCATTATCGTGAATACCATAAAAGTAACCGTCGACATGGGTGGGAATCACAATAAAATCACCCGACTGTCCGGGCAGCATGGCATAAGTGTTGCCACTCATACGCTGCTCTGCAGACTCCATCTGGCCTTGCACTTCAAGTCGCACGACCACGGGTTGATCTGGCGTTGCGCGATCGAGCAGCTTTCGCAAATATAAGCCTGCGTCATTGCCAATAGTCGTCCATGGAAGCGCCTCGCCGATAGAATCGCCTCCACCGGGCGCGCCAACCCGCCCGGCTACCTGCTTAGCGGTAGGTACATCCCACCACACAACCACACCTGCGGGCTTGCCAAAAGTGCCAGTGGCTAAGCGCGAATATGCGGTGCGCGCCGTGTTCAGTAGCGCACTGGGTTGCGTGCGCCCTCGCAACAAAAGAATTTTTCCCGTCAAATCGCGGCCCTGAAGTTCAGCAGCCGTGCCATCGCCCACATACACCATTTCGGCTTCTATACCCCCGACGGGCGTGGTTGCCGAGACAAACGCAGTGATAGGATCTTGGAAGGTATAGGTCTGCCCTACCTCGAAGGTAGGTGCAGAACGCACGCTCAATGAACAGGTCGTCGGACGCCACTGTGGATATCGAGACGGAAACGGATCGTAATGCACATCTTTAAGACCGAAAGATTGCAGTTCGTGATAAATCCACTCAAGAGTTTGCCGCTCATAAACCGTGCCCTGAATTCGGCCCCAAAGAATTTCACCGTCATCCTTGGAGCGCTGGGCAATACGCACTAGCATTTGACTATAGTCAGAAAGCTCACGCGCTTTAATGCTGGCTCGAGGATCGTCATCGGCATCAAGATATTGGGGCAGCGGTGTCAGACCAATCGCCGCAGAGTGCTGTTGTCGGGCAACCTCTATTTTTTGTCGATACTGCTCCGGCGGTAGAAATGCCGCGTCGGCGAGTATCTCAACCAATGCGGCTGGAGATGTGGCGAGAGCTTGCTTATTTTCGGGGCTCGCAACTAGCACGGTGGCTGACGTCAGACTAAGGAGCAGAATTATTCCGCTGGTTGCCGTCGTCGTTTTTTTCATAAACCCCAATCCCTTTGCAGAAGCCGCTGGCACTATCTTACCTTTAACAGCGTACACAAGCCCGCTTCTGTAACTTGGATATACAATCCCCTATCCGTACAAACGTCACAGTCCCAAGCAAAGCAATCAATGTTCACGTGGCAGTCCGGTGTGCCCCTGGCGCAGCGCACCCGCAGGAATCCGTGTTCGAGGCGGCCTCACTTGAGATACGCTTCGAATTCCCTGTAGACATGGTCGGGCAGGGATCCACCCTGCCAGGCCAGTTGGTCGACCAACGCAGGGTAGTTCGCTTCGACGAGTTGGTAGAGAAGTGTTTGCTCGGGTTGATACCGATCGCAGGCAACGTCGCCAAGTCTCTCCCTGCCTTGTGCCAACATGCAGTGTCTCGGAAATCAATGATTCTGAGCAGCAGCTTGTGGCAGCGATAGGCGAAGTAGCACATCTGAAGTGTGCGGCGAGCTAGCTATGATACATCAGAGATG
>CAXPOA010000253.1:0-11502 GCA_964218505.1 Luminiphilus sp. | reverse complement strand
AATGATAGATGAGGTTTTAGGGGAAGTCCCAAGGACTGAGATCACTGGTATTGTGTGTTGCGTAGGCCCTGGGTCATTCACGGGGCTGCGTGTTGCTGTGAGTGTTGCACAGGGTATGGCATGGGGTCTTGATATTCAGGTCGCGGGAGTCTGTTCGCTGGAACTTCAGGCAATGACTTTTGCGGAAGCATTTGATCTGGCAGATTGTGTGATTCTGAGCATGATCGATGCTCAGATTGGACAGGTATATGCCCGCTTATTTATGCAAGATGCTAGGGGATTGACGCCCCGAAGCGCAGCAATACTTTGCCCCCCCGACGACCTGCGACACCAAGCGAATTTTGGAGAGAGTCTCTCAAACGTTACGCTAGGTGGCAGGCCAATTTACCTCATCGGGTCAGGGGTTTCGCTGATTGCAGGCGAAGAAAAAAACCTGAAGGTTGCAATCAAACAAGCCGACGTCGATGTGCGACCCTCAGCGGCCACGCTTGCTCGTTATGCTTTCTCGAAGAGGGACGTCTTGCAATGGAAGTCCCCTTGGGATCTTCAGCCTCAGTATGTCCAAAAGGATATAGGCTGGAAAAAGTTAGGGGAGCAAGGTAGCCGTGCTTGATTGGCTTGAAATTATTTTATTGGCGTTCATTCAAGGCTTGAGTGAATTTCTTCCAATATCAAGCTCTGCACACTTGGTGCTGCCATCATTACTTTTTGGCTGGCAGGATCAGGGCCTTTTTTTTGATGTCGTGGTTCACGTAGGGACCCTGGGCGCTGTTTTACTCTACTTTCGTCACGACTTGCGGGGCATGATTTGGTCCGGTTATTCAGCGGGTATGCTGCCGGCACCGAGAGCGGAAATTTTGAAGCTGGTTCTGGCCACTTTGCCAGTGGTTATAGCAGGCTTTTTCGGGGCCGAATTTGTCGCCACCCAATTGCGAGGCCTTGAGATTATTGCAATGACCACTGTCGTCTTCGGTCTGCTTCTAGGCGCTAGCGTTATTTACAGTCGTCGCCGTCAGCACATTGCTACCGAAATCTCTTGGGCCCATGCGCTTTTTATCGGATGCTGGCAGGTCCTCGCGCTTATCCCGGGGGTCTCCCGCTCCGGGGTCACCATTACAGCCGGCCTGTGGCTTGGCTATACACCCGCAGTAGTCACTCGATTCTCCTTTCTACTGTCGATACCCGTCATCGCTGGTGCCATTACGTTTATGTTGGCGGAAACTGTTGGACAGGATTTGGCGCCCGCGGTCAGTGTGTCAAAATTGTTGTGTGCTCTCCTCGTGGCAGGGGGCAGCGCTTACTGGACGATTGCGTTCTTTTTCAGACTACTTGATCGTTGGGGACTGTTACCCTTCGTCTGGTATCGCCTTGGGTTGGGCGCTGTCTTAGTGTTTGTTCTCTTTAGGTAGTGAGTTATTGTTTATGTCTTCATCCTTACACCATGATTTCATTGACTTTTTGACCGAGGCCACAACGCCGTTTCATGCGGTTGCTGCCATTCGAACCAGACTTGAGCGGGCTGGTTTTGTGTTAACGGCCCCCGGTTTTGTCGGGCCGTTTTCGCCAGGACAGGGGTATTTCTCTGTTCGCAATGACAGTTCGATCATTGCTTTCAGAGCGGGTAAGGCACCCCCTTCTTCCGGGCTTCGACTAGTTGGTGCGCACACTGACAGTCCAAATTTATCGATAAAACCCAATGGCATTGTGGAGCGCAACGGGCTTACACAGATAGCGGTAGATGTTTACGGTGGCGCTCTTCTCAATCCCTGGTTTGACCGAGATCTTTCCTTAGCAGGGCGTGTTAATTATCTTGATGGAAATGGCGAATTGCAGGCCTGCCTAATCGATTTCAAACGCCCTGTAGCCGTGATCCCCAGCTTGGCAATACACCTGGACAGAGAGGCGAATAGCAAGCGGAGTATCAATCCTCAAACGGATATATTGCCGATTCTAGGACAAGCCAATGCAGAGGCCCCTCTGGAGGGCTTACATGCCATCTTGGAAGCGGAACTTAGGCGACGAGAACCGTCGTTAAGCCTTGAGCGCATTCTAGATTACGAAGTCTCTCTGTATGACACCCAGACCGCGGGGCTTGTCGGATTGAATGAGGAATATGTCGCCTCCGCACGTCTGGATAACCTGCTCAGCTGTTTCGCGGGTTTGCAGGCCTTGATTCATGCATCCCCTGACCATTGGTCGGTGCTGATTTGCAACGATCACGAAGAGGTGGGGAGTGCCTCAGCGGTGGGTGCGCAGGGTCCCATGCTCAATGAAATCCTTGATCAATTCAGCGAAGAAAAAGCTGACAATTTAGCTCTTCGGGAGTCCTCCTGGTTGCTATCAGTCGACAATGCCCATGCCATTCATCCCAATTTTTCTGACAGACACGATCAGGGGCACGGTCCCCAGCTTAATCGGGGGCCGGTCATCAAGATCAACAGAAACCAACGCTACGCTACTTCCGGTGTTGGCGCTGCCTTAATCCGGTTGGTGGCTGAGCGCGTTGATGTGCCTCTTCAGAATTTTGTGATGCGCAGCGATATGGCTTGTGGCAGTACAATAGGACCGATCACCGCAACGGAAACCGGGATCAAGACTATCGATATTGGCGTTCCAACCCTTGCTATGCATTCTATTCGGGAGCTAGCGGGCGTGAGTGATATCAACTATCTGGTGGCACTCATCACCGGTTTTTACGATCGGGTTGCATGACGCAGAGAACGTTGGAGATACACCATGAGTAAAAGACGGGTTTTGACCGGTATAACCACCACCGGCACCCCGCATTTGGGTAATTATGTCGGCGCTATCAGGCCAGCTGTCGAAGCGTCTACCCTGGATGATGTCGATGCATATCTGTTTCTCGCGGACTATCACGCGCTTATCAAATGCCAGGATCCCGATATGGTTGCGGCATCAAGCCGGCAAATCGCAGCCACCTGGCTTGCTTCAGGATTAGACCCAGACAAGGCGCATTTTTACCGTCAATCGGATATACCGGAAATCACTGAACTCAGCTGGATTCTTACCTGCAACGCGGCCAAGGGTCTTATGAACCGAGCGCACGCTTACAAGGCGATGGTTCAACAAAATGAGGAGGCAGGCGAAGACCCGGATTTTGCCGTCACCATGGGACTATTTTCATATCCGGTGCTGATGGCGGCGGACATCTTGATTTTCAATGCCCACGATGTACCGGTCGGCAGGGATCAAATCCAGCACGTGGAAATGGCTCGTGATATTGCCCAGCGCTTCAACCATAATTTCAGGCCGGTGTTTACATTGCCCCAAGCGGTCGTCGACGACAACGTGGCCGTGTTGCAGGGGTTGGACGGGCGAAAGATGAGCAAAAGTTATGGCAACACGATTCCTCTTTTTGACACCCCTAAAAAGCTGCAAAAAGCGATAAACAAAATTAAAACCAACCTGCTCGAGCCCGGTGAGCCAAAAGACCCGGATGACTCCACGGTTTTCCAAGTGTGGGCGGCGTTTGCAGACGAAAGTCAGAGGCTGCAGATGCGTGATGCTTTCGAGCAAGGTATTGCCTGGGGGGAGGCCAAGAAGCAGTTGTTCGAACTGATTGATGAAAAGCTTCGCGAGCCCAGAGAGAATTATCAACGGCTTATGGCGGCCCCCGAACAGCTGGAAGAGATTTTGCAGGCAGGGGCGGAACGAGTGCGACCACAGGGTGTCGAGCTGCTTGCAGAGGTACGCGATGCCGTTGGGCTGAGACCCTACACCAACTAAGGCGGCCTCAATGAGTCGTGTGCTTGATGTTAATGACGATTTTCCTATCCGCACCGCTGAACCGGTGCACTGTGGGAAAGTGCGAGCAGTTTACTGGCTTACCCGAGAAGATAGTCGACGTCTGATTGAGCAGCGTGGCTACCATGTTCACCCGGATGCCGAATTAGCGATCATGATTGTGTCTGATCGGCTTTCCGCTTTTGACTGCATTTGGCATGGTGAAAATGGACTGAACGGCGTCCCTGGCAAGGGCGCGGTGCTGAATGCGGTGTCTAAATATTGGTTTGATTTGTTTGAGCAGGCGGGACTGGCCAGAAGCCACGTTTTGGAAGCGCCACATCCGCTACTGTGGGTGGTTCAGCGTGCGCGCCCCGTCCGCATTGAAGCTATTGCGAGGCAATACATCACCGGGTCAATGTGGCGGGCCTACCAGGCGGGGGAGCGCAATTTCTGCGGTGTTTCTCTGGCAGAGGGATTGTCGCAGGACCAGCGCCTAGACCAGCTACTGATAACCCCTTCTACGAAAGGAGTGCTGAAGAATTTGGAGGGAGTGCCGGCGGCCGATGATGTGAACATTAGTCGGCAGGATATTGAGCGACACTGGCAGGCATTTGGGTTTCAGCAACCAACCGACATCAACCACTATGAGAGTTTGCTTACCGCTGGCTTCAAGCTTATCGCTGAGAGGCTTTCGTCCATCGGTCAGCTGTTTGTCGATACCAAGTTTGAGTTTGGTTACGCCCCCGATGCGTCAGGCCAGCTCGATTTGATCTATATGGATGAGGTGGGCACTCCGGACTCCTCGCGGATATGGGATGCTACTGCTTACGAGAGCGGTGAGATCAGGGAAAACAGCAAAGAGGGCTTTCGTCAGGCATTGCTGGGTCTGGTGGCAGACCCCGATATACTTCTTAACAAGAATCGAATGGCTGAGAGAAAGGCGATGGCAGACGACACGGCCCTGCCAGAGGATCTCATGTTGATGGTCTCATCGACCTATCGCGATATCGCGACAACCATCACGGGGAGTGAGCAGAGCATGGACCAAATGCCGCGAAATGAAATTAACGACATACTTTCGTCTGAGCTTGGTTTGTTGTAGTTTGCGGAAAATGTAAGAGGCTCACGCATTGCTCCTTAAAATCCACGACGAAGCGCGTTAATATTTTGGTGAATGTTAGTATTATGTTTAATATCAGTATCATGTTTACTGTCATTTCATGGTCGGGAAGACTATAGATGCTATCCCTTGATGTAAGGACCAGAATCCAACTCTTTGTCGCCGCTGCGTTGGCTCTTTTCTTAGCAGCATGCGCGACGAATGCGCCCCCGGAAACCACCCATGATGGCCTTGTGAGAAAGCCTGACGCCGCGGTCGGGTATGTTTATGTGAAGCCAGGAGTCGATGCGCGGGATTATCAGGACTTCGCGATAGAAGATTGCGATGTCGCATTCAGGAAAAACTGGCTGCGAGATCAAAACGCATACCGACGGTCGCCCAGCCAACGGGTTAAGCAAGAGGATATGGATGCCATTCGATCGAAGCTCGGCGAGATGTGTACTGAAGAGTTCAGGTCTGTCCTCACCAGAGAGCCGGCTTATGATCTAGTGGCTCTCGAGAGCGCGAGTGAGACGACGCTGGTGTTGAGGCCCCACATAATTGATCTCGATGTTGTAGCGCCCGATGTGAAAAGCCCGAGTATGAGTCGGACCTACACAACGGAATCAGGAGAAATGACCCTGTTTCTGGAGATGGCTGATGCGGCGACCGGAGAAACACTATTTCGGATTGTTGACCGCCGTCGCAACCTGAACTCCATGCGTCTTCAGTGGAGTAATAGCGTCACCAATGCGGCGGACGCGCGCCGTGTTCTTAACGCCTGGGGCGAGCAGCTCCGCCAGGGTCTGGACCGTGTTTACGCTGGCCACCATAACGCTGCAGCAGAAGAAGAGGAGTAAGGGCAGCATATGCAGCTTATTCAACTGACTGACACCCTTTACGTCTCGGGACAACCCACTCCCCCCGATATTTCTCAGCTCGCAGAGCAGGGGTTTACGCTGTTAATTTGCAATCGCCCAGATGGTGAGTCACCCGGACAGTCAAGTATGGATGATATAGAGGCGCTAGCTCACCAGCATGGCATGGCATTCATGCGCTACCCCGTCAACCCCGTAAATTTTCCGGGTGATGATTTGGAAGGACTTGGTAGGGCTTTTGATGGCCCCGGTAAAATTCTCGCGTACTGTCGGACAGGAACCCGTTGTACTAATCTCTGGTTGGCTACGCGTGCTCAGGAGGAGTTGCCGGCAGCTCGAGACCAAGCTCAAGCCCTCGGGTTTGATCTGTCTCTGCTTCTCCGACTCTCTTCGTGAGAGTCAGCGCCGACCCACTCCAGCAAAGCGCTCAGCGCCTCGTATTCCAGCTGCGTTAAGGCCTGCCACGTGGTATATTCGCAGGGTTCCAACGCTTCCAGCGTGATGTGATCCGGGTGATAGGCCTCTGCGATGGCTGCGTAGTCAGCACGGATATCCCCGCTGGTTGTCGTCAAACTATACACCCGCACAGACAGGGCGCCCCCAATCAGAGCATTTCCTGACAGCGCCCGGAAGGCCGACCCAGGCGATATAGCGCACTGCGCTGCTACTTTTTTCTCTATGGACCACCCTAAAGACCTAAGAGTCAGGCCAATACTTTCGCCAGCCCTTATGAGCTTGTCGGCCTTCTCGAGCGCGGACGGGGTTGGCTCACTGAAGCGCGTTACTGCGAGTGTGCGACAAACTTTTTTGCCGTCATGCTCACTGTAAAGATTGGCAACTCGCATCGCCTCTGTCTGGGCCAGTACCTCGACGCCATAGCTACCAAATTTCTGCTTTATTTGATCGCTGTTCAACTGAGTGTCTTCCTGCGCTTCGAGGCCTACATTAATCAAGAGGGTCAAGGGCAATACGGTTAAAGCCCTATGCCACTTCAACGCCCGAGCATCTAGGATGGCGTCCCGTAGGGTGCCCCTTGTCGGTGCTGCTCGACCCATCAGGTTCATCCTTCGGCATGGGTGGCGCGTAGTCTACACTAAGTTGCTATTATCTGGCCCTGTTTTACGAGGACCGGCCCATGCTAAAGCAAATTTTAACGTTTACTCTACTTCTAGTTTCTGCCAGTTCCGCACTTGCGCAAATGAACCTGTCGCAGCGGGTTGGGCAGATTTACGACGATCAGCTCGAAGAGCTATTTCTCTGGTTTCATCAAAATCCTGAACTCTCCTTTATGGAGCACGAGACGGCAGCAAGGTTGTCCGGCGAGTTAGAGTCATTGGGCTACGACGTTCACACGGGAGTCGGTGGTACTGGGCTGGTCGCATTGCTTGCCAATGGCGAAGGCCCAACGGTCATGCTCAGGGCTGACATGGATGGCCTGCCTGTGCAGGAAAAGTCCGGGTTGCCCTATGCCTCGAAAGCCAAACAAGTGGATTGGGATGGCAACGAGGTTTACGTGATGCACGCGTGCGGACACGATGTGCACATCACAAGTCTTGTGGGGACGGCCCGCCTGATGGCGGAAAACAGGGATCAATGGCAGGGCACGTTAATGTTGATAGGCCAGCCTGCCGAGGAGCGGGTAGGCGGTGCTGCTGCAATGAAACAAGATAACGTCTGGGCCAGATTTGGGCAGCCCGATTACGCGCTGGCATTTCACGTTACCTCAACCGTACCTACCGGTAAGCTGGTGGCTGATCTGGCGCCTTACAGCGGGGCCGATACGGTAGATATCCTTATCAAAGGGGTTGGAGCCCATGGCGCCAGTCCCCACGCGGGTATCGATCCGGTTTTGTTGGGGTCTCAGATCGTAGTGGGGTTGCAAAGCGTCGTGAGCCGGACGCTACCACCACGCCGACCCGGGGTGATCACCGTGGGTTCATTCCACGCGGGCACCAAGCACAACATCATTTCTGACGGGGCAAAACTCCAGCTGACGGTGCGCAGTGAGTCGCGTGAAGATCGTCAGCTGTTGTTAGATGGCATACGAAGGATTGCTGTAAATACTGGCCGTGCAGCCGGACTGTCCGAAGAAATGCTACCAGAGGTGGTCGTGTATGAGGACGAGGGTGTACCCCCGACGCTAAACGATCCTGCGCTGCTAACCCAGTTGAGGGGTTCTTGGTCTAGCCATTTGGGCGACGCCATTTTTCATGACAAACCTAGACTAGGTATGGGGGCGGAGGATTTTCCTTATTTTACGGTCGATCCTTACATTCCCTCCGTCTATTTCGCGGTAGGAGGCACTCCACAGGAGGATTTTGATCGAGCGGCGCAAGGGGGAGACCCAGTGGCATCTCATCATTCGCCGCTCTTTAAGATCGCACCCGAGGCCGCGGTAGAGCTGGGGGTGGAGGCATCGGTGACGGCGCTACTGGAGCTTCTAAAGCCTTGAGTTTGACAGGGCTGTTAGGGTCCTATCCCGTCTGGGATAGGACAGTTCGCTGGTTACACTGGTATCTGCCGGTGGCAATAGCGCTGATGTGGTGGACTGGCGAGCAGGGGTGGTTCGACTGGCATAGTCGGATTGGCTATAGCCTCTTGGTGGTAACGCTGACCCGTTTCCTGTGGGGTTTTGTAGGCAGCTATCACGCGCGATTTGCAAATTTTTTGGCGTCCCCGGTGACGGTAGTTTCCTATTTGCGGGGAGGCTGGGTTGGAGGGTTGGGTCACAATCCTCTTGGAGGCTGGGCCTCGCTGGCCCTTCTTCTCTCACTCCTCGTGCAGGGTATAACTGGCCTGTTTACAAGCGATGACATGAGCTTTGAGGGCCCCCTTTCCTATTGGGGCGGCAATGTCTCATCGACGTTGGCGGAGATACACGATATCAATTGGCTGGTACTTCAAAGCCTGATAGTTCTTCATTTTCTAGCTATTGCCTACCATCAGGGGTATCGCAAAGAGCCGCTCATTCAGAAAATGTGGCATGGTCATGCGGTGGACAGTCATAATGAGGCAGCCCCCGAATCACAATGGCGTGCCTTGCTTATTCTTGCGGTGCTTACGGCCCTACTCCTCGGGGTAATTGCAGAGGCCCCGCAGCCTCCTGCCTACTACTGATTGTCTTTTTTAAAGGATGAAATCATGAGCACTGCAGGCCTTGCCGCTTATTGGATGCCTTATTCCGGTAATCGGCAGTTTAAGAAAGACCCGAGGATGATCGTCGCAGCTCAAGGGGTTTGGTATACCGATGACAAGGGGCGTCAGGTTCTAGATGGACACTCGGGTCTGTGGACTACCGGGTTGGGACATGGGCGCCCGGAGATCACTGCTGCCGTGGCTGAGCAAATCAATAATCTCGATTTTGCACCCCCGTTTCAATTTGGCCATCCCAAGGCTTTTGAGCTTGCCGAGCGTGTAGCATCATTTATGCCCGAGAACCTTGATCACGTCTTTTTCACCAACTCGGGATCTGAATCAGCCGACACCTCATTGAAGATGGCCAGGGCTTACTGGCGGCTAAAGGGTCAGCCCAGCAAAACGCGATTCATTGGACGCGTGAAGGGGTATCACGGTGTTAATTTCGGTGGCATTTCGGTGGGCGGTATCCCCGCAAACCGAAAAGCCTTTGGTCAGGGCATTGAAGCTGATCACTTGCGGCATACCCTCCTGCCCGAGAACCTGTTTAGTCGCGGCATGCCAGAAGTGGGAGCCCACTTGGCAGACGAATTGCTAGAGGCGATCGCTCTCCACGATGCGTCTACCATTGCCGCGGTGATTGTTGAGCCGATGGCAGGGTCCGCAGGAGTGCTTCCGCCTCCCGTGGGGTATCTGGAGCGTCTGCGAGCGATCTGCGATGCCAACGACATCCTGTTAATTTTTGATGAGGTGATAACAGGGTTCGGCCGTTGCGGAGCGATGACCGGTGCCGATGCGTTCGGCGTTGTGCCGGATATTCTGAATGTAGCCAAACAGTTAACGAATGGTGCCGTCCCTATGGGGGCGGTCATTGCCTCTCGAGATATTTATGACACCTTTATGGCTCATGGCGGACCTGAATATGCCCTTGAGTTTGCCCACGGATATACCTATTCGGGGCATCCCGTTGCGTGTGCGGCGGGCCTCGCCGCTCTGGATGTCTTGGTTGACGAGGCGCTGCCCCAGCGGGTTCATCAAGAGGCGCCGTTTTTTGAAGAGGTGCTCCACGATGTACTAGCGGATAAACCTTTCGTAACCGATGTTCGCAACTGCGGTTTTGCCGGTGCCATCACCCTTGACGCTTATCCGGGGGAGCCCCTCCGGCGGCCATTCGAGATTGCAATGAGAATGTGGGACAAAGGGTTCTTGGTCCGTTATGGTGGCGACACGATTCAGCTAGCGCCTCATTTCGTGATGGAGCGGGAGCAAATTACATCACTGATACAAGCGTTGGGTGAGAGCCTCATTGAAAATCAATGAGAGTATTTTCATGCACAGTGGGAAACAGGTTGTTGTAGCGGTACAAAACGATGAGTAAGGTGGTGTCGAGGTTGGAGTCATGAAGATCGGTGTTGTGGTGGGAAGCCATCGGAAGGAGTCTGAGAGCGCAAAGGTGGGTGCATATCTCGCTTCAGTTCTCGAGGATATGGGGCATAGCCCCTGGACTCTGGATTTGGGTAAGTCGCCGTTACCGATGTGGGATGAAGAGCTTTTCTCCGGTGAGGGTAAGTGGTCTGTGATGGCCAATTTGACTGAAGAGCTACAGGGGAGCGACGGATTTGTCATTGTTAGCCCTGAATGGCATGGAATGGCAACGTCGGGGCTGAAAAACTTTTTCATGCTCTGCTCTTCCACTTCAGGTTTAGGCCATAAGCCAGCCCTTATCACCTCGGTGTCCGCCGTCGATGGTGGCGCCTACGTGGTTGCCGAGCTTCGTACCAGCAGCTACAAAAACAACAGGCTCTGCTACATTCCCGAGAATTTGATTGTTCGCAACGTGGGCTCGGTCCTGAATGCCGACGCCAGCCTCAATGATGCTGAGGCACATCCGTATTTCGTTGATCGTGCTGCTTATTGTCTCAACTTATTGATCGCCTATGGGAATGCCATGAGGCAGGTTAGAGAGGGTGGCTGGGTTGACCACGAGACCTACCCAAATGGCATGTGAGGTCTTGTCGACTCGCACCCCACTGGGTCTTGCGCGTCATAAAGATTGAGGACAAGTAAAATGGTTGTAGTGCGCTGGTTTGCCATGTTGCTGGCTGGGGTAATGGTTCTGTGGGTTGGCTGCGCTCTGTTCCTTTCACCCATCATACCGGCGACCTGGGTTGCGCCACCCAATCCCGGATTGACGGGTCTGTTTGCACCGAATACTGGCTTGCAGGCGGTGAGTCAGCTGTCAATGCCGAGTGTTGGTCCTGAGGATGTCGCCTGTGGTCCCGATAATACGTATTACACCGGGCTCGAAAACGGGGACATTCTGACATGGCAAGGGGATGAGCCTCCCGAGGTTATGGTGAATACCGGAGGTCGTCCCCTCGGATTAAAAATCGATGCTGACGGTCATCTGGTCGTGGCCGATGCAATTCGCGGTTTGCTGCGCTTATCGTCGGGAGAGCTTGAGGTGCTGGCTGACCACCATGAGGGAGAGCCACTTAACTTTGTAGATGACTTAGATATCGCTGCTGACGGCACAGTCTGGTTTTCCGATGCGTCAAACCGTTTTGGTATCCACGACAATCTTTTGGATTTCTACGAGGGCTCCATGACCGGCCGCCTGTTATCCTGGGATCCTGCAACCGG
>CAXPOA010000252.1:0-2997 GCA_964218505.1 Luminiphilus sp. | reverse complement strand
CCGCCTCGAGCAAAGCCCCAGGACCCCACATTGCCATCCACATCGCCCATATAATGATGCAACAGCACATACGCGGTACCAGGAGAGTAGACGCCCAGAGCCGTTCCAATGATCCCGCTGCCGGCGTGCTGCGCCTTAATCACGTCGGTTTCAAAATACTCATTCAGGTAATCACCGACGCTGCCCGTCCAGAATTTGATCGTATCGCGTAATTTTTCTTCCCCCAGCGCCATGAAGGAGCGCGCGAATTCGAGCAAATCCTTGAGGTCTCGCGGCTTTAGGGAGGTTGGGTCCGGCGGAGTCTTGAGAAGATAGGGTCTAATTAAACGGGTCTGCAGGCTGGTATCTGCCTTATATCGGTCGTAAGCCGTTGCATCCCGACGGGAGTGACGGGCGATCTCCCGGTAATGTCGACCCGGGTCGCTGTAATTACCGAAATAGTCGCCATTCCTCATAAAGGTGCAGCCACCGCCAAAGGGCACCACCTGCAGACCATGTCGGGGCAATTCCAGATCTCGGGCTATCTCGGGGCGAAGCAGGCTCGAGACGTAAGAGCAGTTTGAGTAGTACCAGCCCTCGTAAAGCTCGCGACTCACGGTGGCCCCACCGATGTAGGGATTTCGCTCCATCACGGCGACACTGAGCCCTGCCTTTGCCAGGTAGGCGGCATTCGTTAGACCGTTGTGGCCTGCCCCAATCACTATCGCATCGTATCGATTCAACCGTCTCTCCCGGGCGCTAAAACGCCGGGACGAATCTTGACATGCTCACCTAGGGCTTGCCACGCCAAAATTGAAAAAAAGAGGACTATGTGCGGCCTAGCTGGCCAAATCTTAGACGCCTTTCTGTATGCAGCAGTTGGCGATTCTGCGACTGAGCTTCCCTCGCCGGGTAACACCACGGTGTGGTCGATCCACCTCAGCCACCGCCCTCCCTACCTCATTCCGGTTGAAGCAGGCAGTCGCGCTGGCGCAGGGTGGGCCCTCCATCACAACCACTAGAGGACCGTCCCTCATGAACCTACGTATAGCCGCCTTCATAGTCATGTATTCCGCCAGCACACTTGCGATGGCCCAGTCACCAACCCTTGTCGGAGTATGGGAAGTAAAGAGCGCCCACTACGACGATGAATCCATCGAAATTCGCGAACCGAGGCAAGTTAAGGTATTCACCGAGCGGCATGTGTTCTACACCTACTACGACGCCTTGACCCCACCGGTACTTCGTTTAGGCCATGGAACTTACACCTTTGACGGCACTACTCTAGTCGAGACAATCAGTAATCACTCAAATGAAGTCGTGATCGGCGAGGCGTTCTCCGTCGAGGTCGAGATCAATGCTGCGGGGACAGAGTTCACGCAAGTTGTCGATTTGGGAAAATACGTGCTGAGGGAGACCTGGCGGCGCATCGAATAGTTGGCAGGAAATACATCTAATCCTTATTAAAACCGTACACGTTGTTACGGAGCTCCTCACCCTAAAGCCATTGCGGGAACACATCGCCATGCTGGAAGTTATCGCCACGATCGGGCTGTTTTTTATTATCACCACTCTGGTCTATAGCCACGTGGGTATTGGCAATATCGTCAACAGCTACAAGCTCTGGTTTCAAGAAGGCTATTGGGTCAACTACAACGTGGTGGAAGCAATATCCTGGGTGGCAAAAGCAGCGGTAATCCTGCCAGGGCTCATCTGGCAAAAAGAAATTTGGCAACTCCACGTTATTACGCTGGTGACCTCTGCATTGTTGATCTGGGTATCTGAGCGAAAACTACTTCCCACGATGGTAGCCTTTAACACTCTGTGGATAGGCTTATCCAGCGTTGTTATTGTCCGCAACCTGCTTTAAGCAACATTGCCCCCGTAACTTGAAGCAATACCACCCACGTGTCTCTTTAAGATAAGTAAAGGCTCTACGCTTTCAGCGATATATAAGTGTACTGTGGAGGCTTAGGCGTTACGTTTTATCGGAGGCACCTCATGACAACTTCCCTTCTGAAAAATTCTTTAGTCATCATCCTGCTCCTATCTTTTCACGCTGCTGCCGAGCTACCAGCACCCACTGAGGTGCCGGAGATCAGGCCTGGTCTCTTGATGGGGTATCTCCCGATGGACAATCCTCTTAGAAGCGATGAATTTGTCCCACCACCCCCAGCTACCGGCTCAGCAGCTCAGGCAGCGGATGACGCCTTTAGCGCGCAATTATTAGCAACTCAGGATAAAGCCCGGTTCGAGCTCGCCAGAGCAGATGCCCATCTCGGCCCTGACTCGACGGCAACATTTTCATGTGCGGTGGGGATCAACATAAGCCGGGAGAACACGCCCCACTTACAGATGTTACTTCGCAGGACTCTTACAGATCTGGGACTCGCCAGTTACGGGGCCAAAAATGCGTATCAGCGCGAGCGTCCCTTTATGAGTAACCAACAACCAATTTGCACGCCGGAAGAGGAGGAAATGTTAAGCGGTGATGGCTCCTATCCGTCGGGGCATACCGCAATCGGCTGGGGATGGGCCTTGATTCTCTCCGATCTGGTACCCGATCGGGCGGAACAAATCCTGGCTCGCGGTATCGCGTTCGGTGACAGCCGAAATGTTTGTAATGTCCATTGGAGGAGCGATGTGCAAGCGGGGATTTTGGTCGGGTCGGCCGCTTTTGCTCGCCTCCAGAGCAACGCCAACTTTCTCGAAGCGCGAGCATTAGCTCGTAGCGAGATAACCGAGGCAAAAGCAAAGGGTGAGGATCCAAAAGGAGATTGTGAGGTCGAGCGAGAGGCTCTATTGCGATAGCGGCTTGGATTAACCTGTCCCCTTAAGCCTGGGAGACGAAGGATCTTTATCGGCAATCTGGCAAATACCGCTTGAGCCTAATCGAAGCTGCTGGCGGAACGTTGCGATTAGAGAATGCTGACGGGGGCGCGTGCGCTACCATAATAGTTCCGTTGCAAGCTTAAGCGAGGCGCCTTCAGCCTATGCATGTTTTCCTGGCCAGACAAA
>CAXPOA010000251.1:0-6835 GCA_964218505.1 Luminiphilus sp. | reverse complement strand
GACTGTATGCGTCCCCTTAAATTGCTTGAGGGAGACCATCTCTCCACTCTGGTCCCTTAATGAAAACTGTGGGGCAACATTACCGACTTTTGGGAACGCCATTTTCGACTCTCCTTTAATTAGGGTTTAAATTGAGTGGGCGTATCATCGCGGCCGAGGGTGCCTGATAACACTTTGTCGAATGGGGTAGCTGCCCTTTTCTGTATCACTCAAAAACTTCTCCAGCAGCTCTTTAACAACCGGAAAAGCCAGCTGATCCCAAGGAATCTCGTCAGGGGTGTAGAGGTTGCTGTCGAGACTCTCGGGGCCAACGCCAAACTCCCCATTTTGAATACCGCAGCGATAGAAGACGTAAATTTGATTAATCTGCGGCACATCGAACAGGTGATAAAGACAAAGATTTTCAGCTACCGCGGCAGCCTCCTCCCGTGTCTCTCGCGCGGCACCCTCGGCAGTCGTTTCACCGTTTTCCATGAACCCTGCAGGCAGGGTCCACAAGCCGTAACGGGGTTCGATTGCCCGCTTGCAAAGCAAGATCCGACCCTGATGCTCCGCCAAGCAGCCAACGATAACCTTCGGGTTTAGATAGTGGATAGCACCGCACTGCAGACAGACGTCTCGCTCACGATCCTCTCCCTCAGGAATGCTGCGGCCGGTTTTTGATCCGCAGCTCTAACAGTAGTTAATGGGTAGTATCATGCTTTCAGGGAGGCAAGCCCATCGTACTGACCATTGCTAAACAGCAACGGAGCCCCGTCTGCCACACCAAAGTCAAGGACTTCACCCACAATGATGTGATGGTCGCCAGCTTCGTGCAAGGCAAATAGCCGGCAATTAAACTGGGCAATGGCGTCCTTCAATACAGGCACACCTTGAGCATTTTGTTCAAACTCAGCAGGGTCTATAGCGTGCTCACCCCGGCGAGCATACTTACCCGAAAGAGACGCGTGCTCGCCGCCCAATACGCTAAAAGCAAAGTATTCATTTTGGGTGTATTCCCTAAAACACTCGGAATTGTTTTGAATGCTCCACAAGACGAGAGGCGGATCGAGAGACACTGAGGAAAACGAATTTGCCGTCAGGGCCAGCGGACCTGATTGCTCATCGTTAACAGTAATTAAACACACACCCGTCGCAAAACGGCCGAGTGCCTGTCTAAAAGCTTTTCCATCCATCACTCTACCTCTTCCCAGCGTTGCTGGCGCATTGTGTCTTGCTCGAGCGCAACCACCCACGATGACCGCCCTTCTGCGCTGATTTCCTTTTTCCAAAACGGTGCCTTGGTCTTCAGGTAATCCATCATGAACTCGCATGCCGCAAAAGCATTCGATCGGTGCTGCGCGGTAACGCCCACCCAGACGATCGGCTCTCCTGAACTTAAGGCGCCATAGCGATGGATGATCCGCCAATTCAAAAGGTCGAATCGATCTGCGGCCTCTCTGCCAATGTCAGATAAAACACGTTCCGTCATACCCGGATAATGCTCGAGCTCAAGAACAGAAACATCCCCCGAATAGCCGTAGTCACGAACAAAACCAGAAAATACTGCCGCCGCCGGATGACCCAATGAGGTTAGACTTTGATACTCCATCGCCCCATCAAAAGGCTCTCGCTGAACGGTGACGCTCACTTCAGCCCCCTGTCATAGGTGGGAAAAAAGCGATTTCATCCCCGTCCTGGAGCGAATGCTCGGGGTTAACTACGACCTGATTCACCGCATGGATGATATTTGGGTGCGTCAGCTGCTCCTCCCACAGGACTCCGCCTGAGGCAATGAGCGACCGCTTAAGTTCCTCAACACTGACGTAACGAGTATCCCAGTCGAGAGTCATGGTATCCACGTTTAGGGCCTCACGGAGTAGCGAAAAAAAACGGATGGTTAGCACGCAGCCTCGCGATGCCAGTCACCTGACTTACCGCCCAGCTTTGATTCCAAGCGGGTATTTTGAATAGTCATTGAGCGGTCAATCCCTTTACACATATCGTAGATCGTCAGCGCCGATACAGAGGCCGCCGTAAGTGCCTCCATCTCAACACCAGTCTTTCCCACTACTTTGCAGGTCGCCGATATAACAACGCCTGGAAGAGATTCGTCGGGGGTGAGGGTGATCTCGATTGCAGACAGTGCCAGTGGATGACAGAGGGGCAAAAGGTTCGAACACTGCTTGGCTGCTTGAATGCCAGCGATCCGTGCAACACCAAAGACGTCGCCCTTGGGGATGTCCCCGCTGAGTATTGTCGCCAACGTTGCCTCTCGCATAACGATCGCAGAGGTCGCCGTAGCACTACGCTCGCTGTCGGGTTTAGAACCGACGTCGACCATTCGAGCATTACCCTTCTCATCTAAATGAGTGAGAGGCTGCGTTGAGTCTGACATGAGTAGAACCCAAGAAAATCAGATGGAGGGCAAGCATAGCAGAATGACACTGAGGGTGTTTTATGGTCACGCTTCTGCCATGCTGTGCTATTGAGAGACAGGGTCACTCCCAATCGATGGATGATCAGTAAGTGAAACCCCAACAAGACGAGCAAACTGGGATACCGGCCAGAGGCACTGCCTGGTTCGTTCTGATTATCCTGACAATTGTCTACACCTTCAATTTCATCGACCGACAGATATTGGTCATCCTCCAGGAGCCAATAAAAGCTGAACTTAACCTGTCGGATGCCCAGCTCGGTCTTCTGTCGGGTTTCAGTTTTGCCCTGGTGTACGTCATCGCCGGAATTCCAATCGCCTGGCTCGCCGACCGGGGTAACCGCAGGAACATCATTGCGCTGTCACTGGCAGTCTGGAGCGGCATGACCGCCATATCCGGATTGGTAACAAGTTATGGACAGCTGGTAGCGGCGCGTCTGGGGGTAGGCCTCGGGGAGGCGGGAGGCTCTCCTCCAGCCCACTCACTGCTGAGCGACTACTTCCCTCCGGAGCGGCGAGGTACCGCCCTCTCCTTCTACTCCTCGGGTATCTACTTAGGAGTCTTGGCTGGCTTCGCCGGGGGCGGCTATATGGCAGAGGTATTCGGCTGGCGGATGGCTTTTTTCATCGTTGGAGTGCCCGGCATTGTGCTTGCGCTGGCACTACCCGCTCTAATCAAAGAACCCCGTCGAGGGCGCTTTGATAAGGGCGTTTCGATCGAAAGGCCAACCCTAGGCACTACGCTCTCACTCCTTCATCAGCAACGGGCATTTTGGTGGATCGCCGGCGGCTGCGCCTTTACTGCCTTTATCTCCTATGGCAATGGCAACTTCTTTCCCTCATACCTCATGCGTAGCCACAATATGAGTATTAGTGAAGTTGGATTTGCACTGGCCGCAGTCTCAGGGGTCGCAGGCGCAATCGGAACTTTTGGTGGCGGAGTCCTCGCCGATTTTTTAGGTAAAACAGACAAGCGCTGGTATGTCTGGGTGCCGATTCTGGGCAACGTCATCGCGCTCCCTTTCATGGCCTATGCCATTTTTACCGATCGAACTGAGTGGATTCTTTATGTCCTATTTCCAGCGAATATCCTGAATTCACTGTATCTGGGGCCTAGCATAGCCCTCTGCCACACACTCGTAACACCGCGAATGCGCGCCATGACATCCGCTATCCTTTTCTTCGTGATCAATATGATTGGCCTCGGGGCTGGGCCGCTGATCGTGGGCTTGCTGAGTGACGCTTTCGCGGATTCTCTGGGGGCACAACACCTGAGAGCTGCGATGCTGATCGTGCTCTTCTTCGGATTTGTTGTGGGTAACGGGTGCTTTGTGATGGCTACCAAGTCGCTCAACAGCACTGGAGATCGGTCAGCTCGTCGGGTGGACTAAGATCATTGAACAGACTGTCCACCAGGTCCGCCGAGATCACAGACAGCTCCCCTACTGTTCAGCCCCAGCCACGCCCATAAATAGCAGCGCGCAGTAAGCCCGTTCAAAATCAAGAACACTGATAGCAGGAGGGCGACACCCTCGATCGACCCGAACTCATCCGATCGTAAAACGGCGACCACGCCAATGGCACCCAGGCAGAGGCGCACCCCCTGCTCCAACTTTCCGAGATTGGCTTTCACGCCGCTCTCCTCGCTTCCCCCGAAGACCTCGTCATGATTACGCGTTGCTCGACAACAAACATCAGTCGTCCAAGCTTTGTCCTACTTTGGGCCCTGCCTATCCGATGAAGTGAGTCTGAAGAGCGACGAAAGCTTAGATAGGGGAAAGTTAGAGAGAAGCCGCGCCCTCGGGGAAGCTAACGTAAGTTTGCACAAGTAACTGGGCGTAGTCGTTTGGGGAGAGAGTGTTTGTGCTCTTGATGCCCCGCCGGCCCAAGTCATTTTCGAAAATATGCTGCACTTGGGCAATCGTCAGGGAGCCCTCGCCCGCCTGCCATTTCTGATGGCTAGTAGCGCTGTCAAAACAATATCCTTTCCAGGAGATTGAGTAGCGCAGGTCAGCCCATCCGTAGTCGACGCCACTCCCTTCGCTTGTCTCCAGATGCCATTGACCACCGCCTCGATAATCAAGCGTTGCGCCACTCCCAACGTCTGCTATGGCTGCCGCGGATGTTTCCTCAAGAGAAGCGGTCTTTACTCGTTCAACCCCGTGAAAAACCTTGTCGGTGTCGAGAACTATCGCGGTGTTGTGATCAGCCGGTATGGATTCCCGCCGCCCGGCAGCACCATCAGGATAAAAGGTGAATGCACCACCAGCATTACCGCCGAACCACGCCACGCAGGTCGCGATTCGCACACGCCAGCTATCAAACAAACCAGAATGGAGCATGCAGACAAGCAGCCATTGAGGAGCGTTCTTCCTGTTGAGGCCTCTGAACTCGGGCACATCGGTATGAATCGCAAGCTCCTGGCCCGGAACGAGAATATTGGCATATACGATGGCTGGCACAAGGACCGCTGAGTCCATGAGGGATCGCGCAGACTGGCCAATCGAAGGGTGGACCGCAAATGACTCGATACCCTCGACCCGCTGCTCATCACCATAGATGTAGGTTTCCCTGAAATAGTTAGTCCGCCCCAAGGCAATCGCCGGTTCGTCGGTACAGCCCTTCCCATCCAGTCCCCGCACCACATAGTTCAAGCCCACATCAAAGCGCTGAGGGAGGGATTCCCCCAACCCCTCACTAGTGCCTTCATCTGCGTAGGTCCCAAATCGTCCCAGTTGCTCTGCAATGGCCAGCATTTGTTCAGCCTCTGCTGGGCTTAATAAGGGATTTAGATAAGCATAGGTGTCTGACATCGAGGGAACCGCCTCTCGGTAATGCAAGCGGACTTCTTAAGGATCGCTTGTTTATTCATCTGCTTCAGGAGAGCATAGAGTAAATACCGACTGACTCAAGGGCTTTTTCGCATCGAGATTATGGCTGTTACCACCTTCATAGAAACTTATGAAATCGATGCCGCGGTGTGCGACAACATCGTTGATTTTTTTGAGCACAATCGGCATCAGGCGCAGCCAGGCAGGCTTGGAGAACACCCGCGCGTCGACAAGACGATGAAGGATAGCCTTGATATCACGATACCGATCAAGCTCTACGGTCAGTTTGAGACGTTCTTTGACTCTCTGATTGAACATGTAAAAAGCTATCTTCAGACCTATTACTACAGCACCGGCGCTGATGGCTTGGGCGCGCTGTGGTTATCCCAGCATGCCAATATCCAGTGGTATCCAAAGGGTGGCGGCTATCCGGCAGTTCACTGTGAACGTGATCGCATCGAGTATTGTCAGCGCGCCTTGGTATGGATGCTTTACCTCACAGATACACCCGGCGGGGGCACGGCCTTCCCTCATCAAGAGGTGATCACTCCCTGCGAAAAGGGAAAACTGATTATCTGGCCGAGCGACATGACCCACATGCATCACGGGGTGGTGTCAGACACTCACGAGAAAATGATCTTCACCGGGTGGATAGATTTTGTTCCTCCCCCTAAATAGTAGGATGATACGGAATGCCCCTCCGGGCCATATTAGGACAAGGATTACGCGCTTTTTCAGCGCTCCACAGTCAAAACAGAGGCTATGCTGATGAATGACGCGCCGATGACGTTAGTTTCGATCAACGCCCGGGTGTGTACGGTCACACTCAACCGACCAGACGACCTTAACCCACTCTCATGGCAGGTTCTTAATGAACTCGGTGATGCTCTTGAAACCTGCAGGGACGACAACAACGTGGGCGTGATCGTTATCGAGGCCGCTGGCAAAGCGTTCTCAACTGGCTACGACCTCAGGGAGGAGCACTGGATCACCAGCCAGTATCCCACCAATTTCACTGATCGCATTGACCTCGCTCAGGACAGACAGGACGTGCAGACCATAGTCGACTATTGGATGAAAATATGGCGCTACCCAAAACCTATCATCGCCAAGGTCCAGGGAGACTGCCTGTCAGGAGCCGGAGAGCTTCTGGGGGTTTGCGATTTGGCAATTGTCAGCGAGCAGGCACGCTTCGGGCATCCCGCCGGCAGGGACCTTGGGATACCGCCGTCGATTATGTTCTGGCCAATGCTGATTGGTTATCGTAAAACCAAAGAACTGCTCTACACCGGAAAGCTCATTAGCGCCCATGAAGCTGAAAAAATTGGTCTCGTTAACGAGGTTGTGCCCCACGAGGCGCTCGACGACAGGGTGGCAACCGTCGCAGCGCACATTGCTAGATCCCCCGCAGAAAATTTGTCCATATTAAAGGAAGTCTCCAACACCTGGTTTGAGAACATGGGCATGGAGTCATCGGTGAGACGAGGCGCAGACCTTGACGCTATCTAGCACCACTTTGATATTTTCAAGGATTGTTTCAGCACGCTCAAAAAAGATGGCGTGAAGGCCGCCTTCAAGCGACGGCGGC
>CAXPOA010000250.1:0-4255 GCA_964218505.1 Luminiphilus sp. | reverse complement strand
GCCGACGGAGGCACCCTGTTTCTGGACGAAATCGGCGAGCTTCCCCCGGCAGCTCAAGCCAGACTTTTGCGCTTCATTCAGGAGGGCGAAATACGGCGGATAGGCTCGGTAACGACCCGACAGGTAGATGTTCGCCTGATATGCGCCACCCACCGGGACCTCGCCGCTCTGACAGAAACTAACGAATTTCGTCAGGATCTGTATTACCGGATTAATGCGTTGAGAGTGGATGTACCGCCTCTCAGGGAGCGGGGGAACGACCTCCCTGCAATGGCGATTTGGTTCACCGATGCGGCGAATAGCCGCAATCAAGGCAGGGACAAGAAGCTAAGTGATCGCTCACTTACAGCGATCGCTCATTATCGGTGGCCGGGTAACGTGAGAGAACTCGAGCACGCCATAGACCGGGGGACCATCATGGCCGAGGGCCCCGAGATAGAGGTAGAAGATTTAGGCATACCGAGTGCCCCTCTCGGCGCGCTCGGGGGTGATCCATCGTCGGTCACGCACCAGCTGCCTACTGAACATCAACACAAAGAGATCGACGGCGAGACTGAGCTCTCCCTCGAGGACTATTTCCAACGCTTTGTGCTCGAGCATCAGGAAGCGATGAGTGAGACCGAACTCGCCCAAAAGCTCGGTATAAGCCGAAAATGCCTGTGGGAGCGGCGGCAGCGTTTTAACCTGCCCAGAGCAAAAGCAGCAACCAAGAAATCGGCCTAGCAGGCGGCCGCCTGAGCAAAAAAGTAACAGCCTAGTGTGAATAAGTAACACTTTTCCAGCCGCGCAAACCTAAACAAAGCCTGTTCAGCTACTAAATGATTGATTTTGCTCGTTATTGTTTTTCTGGCATGGCATCTGCACAGTTTTTGTTCAGAGCCAAAATAACAATAAGCGGCCCAAGAACAATAAAAAATGCAAACGGACCTGGATGGGGAAGGAAACTTCCCCATGTTTGTTTTTGGCATTTCATTTTCCGTCCAACTCAGACGACACGGCACGCTGCGGAGATAGTAAACTCCCGCCACAGCTGTCTTACCGAGGGCGCATCTTGCCAGCCATCCCCAAGGCGAAACACGCCATCGATCCCAATCTGATCAGTCCCGCTGCTGTCCGCGTAACGCGGCGACTCCAAGATGCGGGGTATGAGGCCTACATCGTAGGCGGGGCTGTCAGGGATCTTTTGCTCGGCGCTCATCCCAAGGATTTTGACGTCGCTACTAACGCCACCCCCGAACAGATAAAAGGGCTGTTTCGCAGTTCGCGGATTATTGGGCGCCGCTTTCAGATCGTGCATGTTCGAGACGGTCGGGAGATTATCGAGGTCACAACCTATCGCGGGCCGCACGGAACTGATGACGCCCCGCCCGCCACAAGTCGGCAGTCCGACAAAGGTCTGTTGTTGCGCGACAACGTCTATGGGACTCTTGAGGAGGACACCGCAAGGCGGGATCTGACGATCAATGCGATGTACTACGACCCCAGCAAAGAGCTTGTCCTTGATCAGCTGGCCGGTTGCGAGGATTTACAGGCACGCCTGATTCGTATTATTGGGGACCCGAAAGCACGTTATCGTGAGGATCCTGTCCGCATGCTCCGGGTTATCCGGTTCGCTGCAAAACTCAGTTTCGATATCGAGCCCAGAACAAAAGAAGCGATCCGAGAATGCGCGCCTTTGCTTCAGGAGATTCCCGCTGCGCGACTATTCGACGAATTTTTGAAGCTCTTCATGGCAGGTCACGGCAATCCGACCTTTCATATGCTACTCGATCACGATCTTCTCTCGGCCTTGTGTCCCTCGGCGGCAGAAGCAATAACGAAAGACCCTAGCTTCAAGGGCATGGTATCAATGGCGATGGCCAACACAGACCAGCGAGTCAAGGATGGACGTCCCGTGACCCCAGCCTTTTTATTGGGAGCTCTGTTATGGCCGGCCGTCAAAACCCGGGCGAGCCAACTGAGCCTGGAGGATATGCCCCCGTCACAGGCAATTAACAGCGCAGGGCAGCAGGTCACTGCGGAGACCTGCCAAAGCATGTCCATACCAAAGCGCTTCTCCATCCCGATGCGGGAAATCTGGGAGCTCCAAGTGAAATTAGAACGACAGCAAAAGCGTCGCCTGCAGGACATTCTCGCGGGCCGCCGCTTTCGCGCTGCCTATGATCTCCTCTTACTCCGGGCTCAAGCGGGGCATGGAGTAGATGCTGCGGTTTCTTTCTGGACCGAACAACAGCGCCTGTATCCGGATTTGGTAGGTAGCGCCAAACCCGCGGATGACAAACAAAACTTCAAACGTAGACGACCTCGACGACGAAAACCTGATTCATGAAAGACGCTTTCATTGGGTTGGGAGCCAACATTGGGCAGCCAGCCATCCAACTCGTCGCTGCCTGCAGGCATCTGGCATCACTCGAAAGCTCGGTTCTGATTGGCCTGTCCAAGGTTTATAGCTCCGCCCCCATGGGACCGCAAGATCAACCAGATTTTCTTAATGCCTGCGCTCACATCAAAACGGCTCTGGGACCGGAAACTCTGCTACAACGATTGCAAGAAATCGAAAACACGATGGGAAGGAATCGAGTCCGGCATTGGGGCGAGCGTTGTATTGATCTGGACCTGCTGCTCTATGAGGGAGCCTGCATCGATACAGCGTCATTACAACTGCCCCACCCGAGGATTTGCCAGCGGGCGTTTGTGCTGCAACCTCTGGCTGACCTCGCAGGATCGGATTTTGTGGTGCCTAATGGAGGCGATATTGCTACATTACTATCTCGGCTAAAGGACCAGTCTGTCACTGCCACTCAGATCAACTTGAAAACTGAGGTGTATTCTGGAACAGCTTGTTAACAATGAGGAAACCGCCAGTGAGGGCCGACTGGTATTCGATTTAAAAGGTCGGAAACCCCCGGGCTACATTGCCGTCGAAGGCCCGATAGGCGTGGGCAAAACCACGCTGGCAAAACGACTGGCGGAAGTATTCAACTACCAAATCCTTCTCGAAGACGCCCATGAAAACCCTTTTCTCGACCGCTTCTACCAGAACAGAAAACAGGCCGCTCTCGCCACTCAGCTATTTTTCTTATTCCAGCGGACTCAAAAAATAGGGGATCTCAAGCAACAGGACATTTTTGAGCCTGTACGAGTATCCGACTTCCTAATCGAAAAGGACCCCCTTTTTGCGAGAATCAATCTTGATGCTGATGAGTTCCAGCTATACGAACGGGTCTATCAGCAGCTGATCATTGATGCACCTACTCCGGATCTGGTCATCTACTTACAAGCAAGCCCGGATCGACTTCTGGATCGTATAGAGCGCAGAGGAATTGCGAGCGAGCGGCAGATCGAGAAGGGGTACCTGGAGCAGATTAACGAGGTGTACAGCGAGTTCTTTCTCTACTACGATGCGTCTCCGTTATTAATTGTTAACGCCAATGAAATCGACCTTTCCCGAGGCGACAGGGATTTTTTTCAATTAGTCGACTACTTATTGGACATAAAAAGTGGGCGTCACTATTTTAATCCCACTTTTTTCGGCTGAGTGACAGCAAGTAACCCGACCGGAGCACGCAAGTTTGGACAACAGCCATGGATAAGCGGATAACAATCAGCACGCTCAATAAGATGAAAGCCGAGCGTGAAAAGTTTGTCATGATGACCGCCTACGACTCCACCTTCTCACGATTGATCAGTGAGGCGGGCGCTGAGACCATTCTGGTTGGTGACTCCCTGGGTATGGTGCTTCAGGGACATGACAACACCATCCCGGTAACGATAGAGGACATGGCATACCACACTGGTTGCGTATGCCGTGGGCGGCCTCACTCCCTCGTGGTCGCGGACCTGCCCTTCATGAGCTATGACACGACCGAGAAAGCACTACGATCCGGCATGTTACTTATGCAGGCGGGGGCTCAAATGGTGAAGATGGAGGGCGGTGTTTGGCTCAGCGACAGCATCCATCAGCTGGTCGAGCGAGGAATTCCCGTGTGTGCCCACCTCGGTTTGACTCCACAATCTGTCAACGTATTTGGGGGCTACCGCGTTCCGGGGAGAACCCCAAAAGAAGCCACGTCAATTTTAGCGGACGCGGTGGAGATTCAGGATGCCGGGGCCAGTCTCCTGGTGCTTGAGTGTATTCCCGCCCACCTCGCGGCAGACATAAGCTCCAAGCTCGATATTCCAGTGATCGGTATCGGCGCCGGCGCAGGAACCGATGCCCAAGTCCTTGTTTTGCACGACATGCTGGGACTTACTG
>CAXPOA010000249.1:0-3045 GCA_964218505.1 Luminiphilus sp. | reverse complement strand
ATGTTGCTGATGGGTCAGAGCCTGTTGCCCGATGTCATGGAATACGACTACCGAAAGACCGGGCTGCGTCGGGAAGGGCTCTATGCCGGGCTTTACAGTTTTGTTGAGAAACTGGCCTTTGCCACGGCGCCGCTGACGCTCGGGGTCTTATTATCCACCATGGGTTTTGTGCCTGGGCTGCCGCGTACCGCAACCCAGCCGGAGTCGGCATTGCTGGCCATCACTCTCTCCATGGCGGTCATTCCGGCGATTACCAACACCCTGAAGGTGGTCTTGGCACTGCAATTCAGGTTGCCTGACCCCGTGCCCAACGCCGTCCAAGAGCCTGAAAACGCAGGTAATTAGCCCCGCCAGCCCCTGTATGCCTTGACATTGTCTCTGGCAACCGCTATCAAAAGACCTAAAGATATAACTAAAAGCTTTTCTGGGGCTGAGCGGTCGAGCCCTCGCTAACAAAAGGGGAGCCTTACCCATGCAAAAACTAATGAAAAACCCACTGACCTTTGCAGTGGCGATGTCCATCGCAGCAACGGCGCAGATGCCTGTGGCCTGGTCGCAAGATGACGAAATGGACCTTGAAGAGGTCATCGTCACCGCGAGAAAGCGTGAGGAAAATCTGCAAGAAGTGCCGCTTTCGGTCACGGCTTTTAACGCAACGACGCTTCAGGATTACCGGATGTTTTCCCCAGAAGACATAGCGGGCTTTACGCCGGGTTTCTCCTTCGTGAATTCCTTCGGCCGTGACTCTGATCGCCCGGTGGTTCGGGGCATGTCCAACATTCTGGGCGCGCCAAACGCGTCTTTCTTCATCGACGGCGTGTATGTTCCCGGCACGATCGCGTCAACAGAATTGCAGATGCTCGAGCGGGTTGAGGTCATCAAAGGCCCGCAGGCGGCACTCTATGGTCGTGCCACGTTCTCAGGCGCCATCAACTACGTGACCCGGCGCCCGACCAACGAACTGGAAGGCCAGGTTACCGTGACGGTAGCGGAGCATGACACTACCAATACAAACGCCTACATCAGTGGCCCGATTGTGCAGGACTCACTGTACTTCTACCTCGGAGCAGGTTTCAGTGAGTACGGTGGCGAGTACAACAACACGATCGGTGGTGATGAGGTCGGTGGAGAAGAGACCACCACCTTCACGGGCAAACTACTCTGGACGCCAAGCGATTCTTTTGAGGCCTCCCTGCGGGTGACAGCACAGGAAGATGACGACGACCACATTGCAATCTGGTTGCAGGGTGCGGAGTACAACAACTGCCTCACCCCCGACGCGTCGCGGCCATCAGCCCGCGGTTACTACTGTGGCACGGTCAAGACTAATGATGAGGTCACTTTACGCACTGACTTTTTGCCCAATCCGGGTATTGAGCGTGATGTGTTGCGTACCTCGCTGAATATGGATTGGGAGCTGGGTAATGGCTGGACCATCTCCAGTATTACTGGCTACCAAGAGACTGAGACGGACCGCAACATCGATGTCTCGTACGGTGGGTATGATCCATTGACTTATCTGGCTCCTTTCTATGCGCCGCCTTTCTTTGATCTGGCTGGCTCGTTTTGGCGTGTTCAAGCCGAAGAGACGGAGACTTTCTCGCAGGAGCTTCGTCTGAGTTCTTCGGCGGATCAGCGCCTGCGCTGGTCGATCGGCGCCTACTGGTATGACTCGGAGTTCAAGCAGACAGTTGATGATCGTATCGCGCCCCTGACGTCTTTCGATTTTCTGTTAGATCCGGCGCAGTCCGAGCAGCGACCAAACAGCTACCCGGAAGTGCGAAATACAGAAAACACCGCGATATTCGGTAGCGTCGAATTCGATTTCACTGACTCGCTGACGGGTACGATCGAGGTGAGGCAAGCTACCGATAAGATCGAAGCGGAGTATCTTACCTACGCTTTTACAACTGGCGATAAATTCGAAGAAGAGTTTGACAGCTTCACACCACGCTTCACGTTGACCTGGGTGCCAAGTGACAGCACGACGATCTACGGCAACGTCGCCAAAGGCACCAAGCCGGGTGGATTTAATGACCCCGGTACCGATCAAGTCTCTTACGACGAAGAAGAGGCTTGGAACTTTGAGGTGGGTGTCAAGAAGCGCATCTTCGGTGGCCGCGGTACATGGAACTCGGCGCTGTTTCTCATCGACTGGACAGATCAGCAGCTAACCTTTAACGCCCAGCGCCCTGACGGCACGTTGACGTCGTTTATCGACAATGTGGGTGAAACTTCGGTCACTGGATTCGAGACAGAGCTCAGCATGATGATCACGCCAAATTGGGACATGACGGCGAACTACTCTTACATCAATTCAGAAATTGATGAGTACACGACAGCGGACCAAGCGATTTTGATCGGCTGTAACAGCACTGCTGAGGATTACTACGATTGCATTCAGGCCAATGGTTCGGTTGAAGGTAATCAGACGCCGCGCTCGCCCAAGCATCAAGCCTCACTGCGCACCATGTATCGATTTGCCATGGGTGCGGGAGAGTGGTTCGTGGGCGGCGATATTCGTTACGAGGGTTCGAAGTATGCGCAGGTGCATAATTTTGCCCAGACTGGCAGTCGCACCACGGTGGGTGCTCAGGCGGGTTACCGCACCGATCGCTGGGCGGTCACGGTCTGGGGCAAGAACCTGACTGACGACGATACCGCGATGGATATCCTGCGCTACGTCGACAGCCGCGGTTACACCACGGCGGGTGGCCCGCCTTGTGCGGCGGTTGGATTTGGCGATCCAGCGGCAAACTGTGGCCCCTTCTTTGCGCGCTCCGGCAGCAACATCGGTGGCGGGCCAATCTTCCCGCGCGGCTTTGGCATTACCCTGCCGCGTGGTCGACAGATTGGCGCCACCATTCAGTTTAATTTCTAAAACTGGTTGGATAGAAAACCCGGGTCAAACCCCGGGTTTCTTTTTAGCCGTGAAATAAACGGAGCCGACCTCACTGTGAATACTCAGGACTGCCCCCTGAGCGTTTCTTCGAATGGAGACTGAGATCTGAATCTGGATTCGGTCATTCGGCATGGCGGATGACA
>CAXPOA010000248.1:0-2910 GCA_964218505.1 Luminiphilus sp. | reverse complement strand
ATGGCACTCAGCAAGTCTCGCGCAATAAGATAAATGCTCTCTGGACTCAGCTCAGCGACAATCTCGGACAGAGGTAGTCCCTTTACGAACTCACCCACAAGCCAGGCATTACGACCATCGGGTATGACTGCAAACACCGTGGGAATCGCTGGATGAGTGACATCAACGCGCGCCTGAAGGCTTCGCAATGTTCCCCGCGATGACGCATCCGCAACCTCCACTTTTTTAACAGTGGACAAACGGCGGAACAGGCGATCTCGGGCAAGCAAAACTTCTCCTTGCCCACCTAGACCTAGATGATCAAGAAATGCCATACGTCGCAGCGAGCCTAGACGCCCCCCAAGGGCCTTAAAGCGACTCAGCCAGCTCACCTACGTGCTCCCAATTGCTTCAGGGGGCGGGCAATGGCTATGCGTGAAATTTTCGACTGATGACTAAGTATCAGCACACGATGGCTCAGATGTGGCTCATCATGGGCTAGATCGTCTCTGAAGAGCGGCGAATTTCGACTGATAACTGAAGCGTCAAGACGCATGATTCCCGAGGCGTCGATTGTGCCCAGCTTCATGGATGCACCGATGCGGGTCAAATCAGAATGAAAAACCACTGTCAACCGCAGATGTGCTGGCGTGCGGCCCTGATCTGACTCCCGTGATCGCAGCGGCGCCCTGGTCTTTTCGCCAGGTTGCATGCTTCCCCCAGTGTTAATTTGTTTTTATTTCTTTTATTACGACCCTTGTAGACTAGTCGAGATTAACCTAGCTACCGCATTTGTCTAGGTTTTGTCGCGAATCTGGACAGCGTAACTATCCGTCGTCACGACTCAGGTGTAAGAGGTAAAACGCACAAGCGGTGCCTAAAAATGCCGTTAAACCCACGCCGCCAAAGTAAAGTTGGTAGCCTACGCTGTCCCCATACGTATCAATGAGATATGTATTGAACATCGGCATATAAATCTCGGGGGTGTATCCAATCATCGACACCATGCCAATGGCAAGACCTGCTCGTCGCGGCTCAATGCGCGTGGTGTTGAACGAAGCCCAATAAATACCACGAACCCCATAGATCACGATAGACGAGGTGGCTACCGCAAAATAGAGCAAGGTATAGGGAGAATCTGCAGGTAATATCAATAAACCGAGCAGTGAGATACCCGCCAACGCAATGGCAATGCCCAATGAGCGCACCGGGTGAAAACGATCTCCAATAAAGCCCGCAAGCACCGCACCGACGGGGCGCATCCACAGTCGCACAGTCGTTAGCGCCGCTACGGACACGGCATCGAGGCCAAACTGGGTTTGGAAAAATCGTGAATACGAATACGTCGACCAAAACACCTGATAACCAACGAGAATACACAGTGCAACCAACCACACACGCACGTTGGTCAAAAGACTCCAAACATCCCTGAGTGTCTCTCTGAACGTTCCTGAAACCTCATTGGCCTCTGTAATATCCGCCGTTTCATCGGGATTGCCTTCTTTCAGGACAAACCACAAGAAAGCAGCGATGACGAGACACACGATGCTGTAGAAGTGAATGACCTGCACCATGGCTTCTTCGCCAACCGAACCCAGAGACCCAACGGCATAGGCGAACCAGGCGACCGCGATGGTGGCTAGCAGCGCCTCAAATAAGCCACGTCCCCCTTCCAATAGACCAAAGTAGCGCGCTTGCAAATGCTCGGGCGCCAGCAATGTACAACCTTTGATTAACGCCGCCCAAAACGTCAGTCCCGTGGTAACTCCCCACAAACCAAAGATAAGCGTTACCCAAGAGGCAGCTGGCAGGGTTGCATACCAGAGACCGATAATGCCGGTTATACCCACAGAAAACGTCAGCAGCGCTCTGGGAGAGAAGCGATCTGCTAGCCAACCACTCGGCACGTAACTGAGGAAAAACGACGTACCGAGAACACTAGAAGCCACATTCAGCTCAGCGAGGGTCATCCCGAAGGTCGAGAGCAAGGTCAGTTCAAAATTTTGCCGCAGATACAAAAGCGGATAGATGGCACCGCCCGCCATAATGAGGAACAAAAGCTTTACGTAGCGAATCACATCGGGGTGCGCTAATGCGGTATTTACTGTTTTAGTCACTCCTCCACCCTACACGGAAGTTCAATAAAGGTCTTCCCGGCGACAATGCGTCAGGCACGGTGACCATGCTCATAGGTACAAACAGCAGTATTATGGTCAAAAAAAGGGCGCCGTAGCGCCCTTGTTCTCAGTTACTTACTGCCATTAACCCGTAGGCACATCCGTGAACGGAATACCTTTATCCATTCGGGGCTCCTGCGGTAGTCCGAGAACACGCTCCGCAATGATGTTGGTCATGATCTCATCGGTACCACCCGCGATACGAAGGCCCGGCGCACCCATGTAGGAACCAATGATGTTATCGGCCAACTTAGAGCGACTGGTATCCCAAATGGCACCTGACGTCTCTAGCAGATCCATACAGAACGACGCCAACTGCTGCATCTTAGGCGCACCCACTAACTTGCCAATCGAGTTTTCGGGTCCCGGGATATCACCGCGTGATAGCGCAGACAGCGTTCGGTAGCTGGTGAACTTGAGCCCGGCTTCCTCGACATAGAAGTTGGCAAGACGCGCTTTCACTGCACTGTCCTCAATTGCTGGCTTGCCATCGATCACCACCTCTTTAGCCAGCTGGATGGCCAAGTTAACGTTCACGCCGCTGCTTCCGGCGCCAATGGCTGCACGCTCGTTCATGAGCGTGGTCAGTGACACTTGCCAACCCTGACCTACTTCACCCAGACGCTGTGAATCGGGAACGCGAACATCGGTGAAATAGACTTCGTTAAAGTCAGACTCACCCGTGAGCTGCTTAATCGGCTTGATCTCGATGCCGGGCGCCTTCATGTCGATAAAGAAATAGCTCAGACCCTTG
>CAXPOA010000247.1:0-2841 GCA_964218505.1 Luminiphilus sp. | reverse complement strand
CAGACGTGTGCTCTTCCGATCTATCTGTTCTGGAGCGACCTTAAGTACGCGACACAAATGCTCGAAGCGACGACCTTGGAGGATCACAATTCCCTGAACATCTACCTCGTCACCGGAGAGTAAAACGCAATTCATGGTGGCGGATATCAACCCAGCCAGAGATCGTAGTCGTCTGCGGCGGTGACTTTGCCAGTGACCCAATCGCCCGGGTTGAGATTAGTTGCGCCCGGCAGGTGTACCACCCCATCAATTTCTGGCGCATCACCCTTGGTTCTGCCTACGGCGCCCGTTTCATCGACCGAATCAATCAATACCTGGAGACGCTGGCCCACCTTGGCATCCAGTTTCGCACTGCTTATTTTTTGTTGGCTTGCCATGAAGCGCTGCCAGCGCTCCTCCTTTATCTCTTCGGGTATCGGGTTCGGTAGCTCATTGGCCGACGCTCCGGCTACAGGCGAATACTTGAAGCAGCCTACGCGATCCAGGCGAGCCTCCTCGATGAACGTTAGTAACTCTTCGAATTCAGCTTCTGTTTCTCCCGGGTAGCCAACAATGAACGTTGAACGCAGCGTAATGTCCGGGCACAGCTCCCGCCACTGCCTGATTCTGTCCAGCGTCTTCTCTGCGGCCGCCGGCCGTTTCATTCGTTGAAGTACCGCGGGACTACCATGTTGCAGGGGTATATCCAGATAAGGGAGGATTTTTCCTGACTCCATCAGGGGGATGAGACTGTCCACATGAGGATAGGGATAGACGTAATGAAGTCGTACCCAAATGCCTAACTCCCCAAGCTGTTCAGCAAGGGTGTAAAGGTTGGTCTTTAGCGGACGCCCCTCCCAAAAATCGGTTTTGAACTTCAGATCCACCCCGTAGGCGCTGGTATCTTGAGAGATCACGAGCAGCTCCCTGACACCGGATTTGACCAGACCCTCCGCTTCTTTCATCACATCCCCAATGGGTCGGCTGACCAAGTCACCCCGAAGACTGGGTATGATGCAAAACCGGCAGCGATGATTGCAGCCTTCTGAAATTTTCAGATAGGCGTAGTGCCGGGGTGTCAGCTTGATGCCTTGAGCTGGCACAAGATCAACGAGTGGGTTGTGCTCTTTCACAGGTGGCAGCACACGTCTGACCTCACCAAGAACCTCTTCGTAAGCGGCAGGGCCAGTAATGCCAATGACTTTCGGGTGAAGCTCCTGAATGCGCTTGGCGTCGTCGCCTTTTCCCATGCAGCCGGTGACGAGAACGCTCCCG
Source organism: Luminiphilus sp. (assembly GCA_964218505.1). Classification (GTDB taxonomy): domain Bacteria; phylum Pseudomonadota; class Gammaproteobacteria; order Pseudomonadales; family Halieaceae; genus Luminiphilus. The sequence goes on along the minus strand of CAXPOA010000247.1, from coordinate 1,587 downwards.
TTTTCAGCGATCGCTTCACCTATGGCATCGAGGCTTTCAGCCTTGGCACTGTCGATGAAGCCGCAGGTATTCACTATCACGATGCCAGCATCGTGATAGTGAGGCGTGATTTCATACCCTTCGATTGAAAGTTGGGTCAGGATCCTCTCGGAATCAACGAGCGCTTTGGGACATCCAAGGGACACAAATCCAACTTTTTGGGCGGTGTTTTCTCTAGTCATGAGGGAGCGGCTCGGTGGGTATGACGGGATTGTACTGGTTCTACTCTGATTTGTTCAGAAGAAGAGTGGGTCAAACCTGACGCTGATGTTCTCGACTGTGGGTCCTGATCTTAAATTCCTGGCGGAGCGCGTCTAAGAATTGCAGCGCCTCTTCTCTGTTCAAAAAGTCCCCGACGCTGACGAAGTCGCCTTTGTCGTGTAGCCCCAGTTTGGGCCCTTCCCAGGGGTGGCTCTCGGGTGTTACCGAGAGGCCTACCTGATCTCTTGCAAAGTGCCAGGTTTTTTTCGGCGCGTAATACCCTTTGTCGATTTTCACGGCGGACCCCTCTAACGTGACGACATGGCGATACTGGAGTTTCCAATTGACGTAATAGAGAGCGCCGGCAAGTCCTAAAAGCTCTGCGCCGGCAAAAGGGAGAATCGGCCATGCGCCCAAAAGTGCGAACCCGATTGCGGCGCCCAGTGACGGTACCGATACTGCCAGTACAACCCAGAGATTAGTCCTCCAGGTAGCAGAGTGGTTTGGCTTGGCAATAATAGTTTTGATCACACCATTATCGGAGACGGTGACCACCGAAAATTCTCCCGCTTACCGGATTTGCCTACACTAGTCTAACTGCCCCCCCGGCACCAAGTGATTTACCCAGGCCGTTGGCCCTTCCAGCCCGATACGGTAAAGGGGACTGGTGAGAAGGCGCTAATCCTGGTGTTCGTGCCCGGATGTAAAAAGGCCAGTGAGGTAGCATGGAGTAGAAGCCGGGGCGAGGCTCGAAGCGCCTCAGCGTGAGCATACATATCGCAGCCCATGATGGGATGTCCGATTTCTTTTAGGTGGAGCCGTAGCTGATGCGAACGCCCGGTGACAGGGGTTAGCCGAAGTAGGGTGCAGTTTGTACCGTGATCCACGACTTCATAGCGGGTAAGCGACGGCTTGCCATTTTCCAGACACACTTTTTGTTTGGGTCTGTTTTCCCAGTCAGCCATCAAGGGGAAATCGATTTCTCCAACCTGAGTCTCTAACGTGCCCCAGACCAGTGCGTGGTAAGTCTTTTGCACCGCTCGTAACTGAAAGGTCCGTCCCAGTGCGGAGAGAGTCTCTTTTGTTTTCGGGACAACCATAACGCCACTGGTATCCAGGTCGAGTCGATGCACGGCGGCAGCATTCGGAAACGCGGGAATAAGTCGTGATAGCAGGCTGTCCTTGTTGAGTGGATGCCGGCCGGGAACGCTTAGCAAAATGTGAGGTTTATCAACGATGAGTAGGTAATCGTCCTCGTAGAGTAGCCTGATCGGCTCGTTACTGTGAGGCACGAGATAAGGCGGTAGTTCCGCCTCGTTATGCTTGTCACGGGTATTCACCGACTCG
>CAXPOA010000246.1:0-8333 GCA_964218505.1 Luminiphilus sp. | reverse complement strand
CTCCGGAGAGGAACTCCTCAGCGAGCGCCTCCAGTCGATCTCGCCACAGTTCCCTTAGGTGACCCCAACTCTCAATGACGGAAGTCGAGTCTCGTGTCTGACTGGCCAGGTCATCCGATCCTCTAGTCAGTTTTTTGAGCCCAAGGTTCTCCCCAAGCCAAGTGAAATCCAACTGTCCCGATACACCAACTTTTCCGTAAGCAATCCCTTCTATCCGCTCATCAAGAAGTGCGTAGAGCGGAAGTTGTGGCTCCTTTAGTCTCTCTTGAAGCAGCGCTTTTCGCTGCACGGCACCCGTCTTGTAATCAATCACCAATCGTCGTCCATCCGCCAGCTCATCCACTCGATCCAAACGAAGCTTCAAGTGGAGCCCAGAAAGCTCGATCGATGCGTCCAACTCGCAGTCAACAACCTGAAATGATTCAAATCGCTGAGACTCGACCTCTAGCCATTCAGCCGCTAGCAAGGCAACCCGCTCTTTCTCCAAATCCAGACATACCCTGCCCGCCCGAGCCCCCAGAGATAGACCATGCCTCTCCGCGTCAGCCTCGAGCGCTCTCATGCCTGCATCGACAGCCTCGTCAATCCATTGCACCCTCTGCGAGGTTGAGCATCGATTGAGCGTGTCAGACGCCTGAACTCGCATCCACAGGTAGCGCAACACATGATGAACGAAAGAGCCTCTCTCCGCGGCTGAAAGACCTGTGACCACGCCTGCAGGCTCTGCGACGCCCAGGCGATGATCTACCCAGGCTTTGAAGGGGCAAAGGGCCTGATTTTTCAACAGCGCAGATCCCCCGGGGAATGGATTTCCTTTAGCGACACGAGATGCCGTATCCGCTACCCACTCCAGCTCAACGGCTGCTGTATCCACAGGGTTGGTAACCGCAGTTTCCGCACAGACATCGGTGGAATAGTCACCCAAGAATTCACTTGGATGCGCCTCCTCCCCGACTACTGGCGGACTAAAACTGGCAACCACATCTCCATGATTTTGAATCCATCCAGCAACCAAAACATCGGCGTATTTTCGCTGCGCTTCCTCACTGGCTTCAGCCATGGCCAGTTCTCGCTGGATTGCAGCTGGGATAAACGGATAAAAGCGTGGAGACTTTGGTAATGCCTCCGCGAGCAAACCACACACCCACACTTTTGAAAAGCTAAGGCCGATTGCCTCTCTGGCATCAAGAACCTGAACTGAAGACCGTGCTGTTTGTGGCTGAAACACCGTGTCCGCAAGAACGGCCTGCCAGTGGCTCAAGGCCTCCTCGTAGGTAACTAACCCACTTAGGGAAAGTGAAGTTGCGAGGGTATCCAGCGATGGTTCCAGCCGCTGGACCTGCTGAAATTCCATGGAGTCTAGATTGCCCCTTACAGGCCAACCCCACAGTGCCAATCGTTCTCTAATGACTTCAACCCAGTACTGCCCTGACTGGCGCACAGATAGGTGCCGGCTCTGCTCTTGCGCCAGAGTGACAACCTCTTTCAGCACCGTCTTTCCAGCGAGACGACTGACCAAGTGACGAAAATCAGCGGCGGCGACCCTCTCGGTCCCGAGATCGAATAGCGTCTTGATCAGACCGAGCCCGGTAGCAGATTCTGAAAAGCCAGATGGAAGTAAAAAAGGGGAATTGATGAGGGTCAATATCTCATGTCGCGTCAGCGGCATGAGACCCACCCGCAATCCAAGCATCGCATCGCGATACATGGGCACATCTGCCAGAGAGACACCCGAAGAAAAGTTGACCGGCAATCGATCATAGCGCTCCCCAAGGCACCCAAACTCTCGACGCAAGTGATACTCGAGATCGGCGCGCTGGTTTGCTGAATCCATCAGTACTATTGCGCAGGGAATGTTGTCCTGAGTGAAATTTGCAAAGGCCCAGCGCGCCGCCGCAGAGAGCTCAGTATCGTTATCTTTAAAGCGAGTACCCTTCAGCGAAAGAGCGAGCTCTGGCGACTTTCCAGGCCCAACGATCATGTTCGAGGGAGCGCCTTCGCCCAAATGATCGATTAGCTTTTCAAAAAGCGGCGGAACAGGCGGCATCTCAAAAGGCACAACGACAGTGCCCTGAACCCGAGGCAACTGCAGTAGCTCAAGGTAAGCATCTTCTCTTGTGATGCATTCAGTTTCTGCAAGTCGCCGTTGAAATGATTGCGCCCAGTCGGCAAATATTTTTCCGTCGAGATCATAGTCGAAACGGGGATCAGCCATGACTTCCTTGCCCCCATGCAGCAAGAGGGCACGCCTACTTTGACTGGCTCGCTCAGCTGCCACGGCGGGAAGTAACAGCTGAAAATCGCCTTTCTGCTCAAGACTTTCTTCTATGATCTGTCGCCAAAGCATCCGCTCCTCAAATCGCGATAGCAGACGCCGAACAGGTAATTCCCCCGACTCCACACGTTCTCGCCACAAGGACTCAAACCACGCCTCCAAGGGCATAGCGCGGGGTGCAAGTGTCACCCGAGGCTCTCCATCCCGGGATGTCAGAGCAGCCGCAAAAGCGTGACGTACCTCCCTCGCTAATCGCAAGCTGTGGGTGAGCACAAGATCGCCGCGCTCTAGCGCCGTTCGAATAGGAGTGATGTCGACAAAACTAGGCACGATTACCAGACCTGTATTCACTGCAACCAATGACGCCGGGGTTATTAGTGTTTAGACTTCGCACCCCGCTGAACTTTCGCGACATCACATGATGGAGGGCTTGGTTCATCAGGTATTCCGAACAAACGAAAGGCGAACTAGAAACTACCATGTCCAATCCGAGCATTCACAACGTTAATGTCGCTTCCCAGAAAATTTTAGTAGCACCTGCCGCATTACGCGACAGTGTAGCGATTACCAGCGACATTTATGAGCAAGTAGCCTCGACACGTCAGACCATTGAAGCCATTTTGGATCGTAGGGACCCAAGGCTTGTGGTGGTCGTCGGTCCATGCTCCATTCATGATACTGACGCCGCTATGGATTATGCTAGGCGGCTCAAGGAGCTCAGCACGGAAGTTTCTGACTCCCTCTATCTGGTGATGCGGGTGTATTTTGAAAAGCCTCGTACAACGGTTGGTTGGAAGGGCCTCATCAATGATCCCCACATGGATGACTCCTTCGATATAGAAGCTGGCCTCACTCTGGGCAGGACCTTGCTCCGCGATATTTTGGCACTTGGACTTCCAACCGCTACTGAAGCCCTCGACCCCATCACACCCCAGTATCTCCAAGACCTGATCAGCTGGTCTGCCATCGGTGCAAGAACTACCGAATCACAGACCCACCGGGAAATGGCAAGCGGCCTCTCCTCCGCTGTTGGCTTCAAGAACGGTACCGATGGCGGCTTGGAGGTGGCCATCAACGCGATGAAGTCAGTGTGCAATCCTCACCGTTTTCTGGGTATCAACAGCGAGGGCAAAGTCTCGATCTTTGAGACTCGCGGCAATCCTTATGGGCATGTTGTGCTTCGAGGCGGTAGCAGCGGGCCAAATTACGACAGCGTCCACATCGCCCAATGCGAGGCAGCTCTGGCAGAGGCGGGCCTCCAAAACAATATTATGGTTGACTGTAGTCACGCGAACTCGGACAAGCAGCCCGAGTTACAACCTCTGGTAGCTAAAGACGTCGCTCGCCAAATCATTGAGGGTAATCAATCCATTATCGGACTGATGCTTGAAAGCCATCTTTACGCGGGCAACCAAAAAATACCCAACGACCTGAAGGACCTCCGCTACGGCGTCTCGGTAACTGATGGATGCATCGACTGGGAGACCACGGCGTCACTACTCAAGGAGCTCGCCTCCAGTCTGGAGCCGGTGATCAGCGCCCGCAGGGCATAAGAGCGTTCAGTAATACGCCTGACTGCGGTCGCTGTGATCAGTTGAATCCCTGACGCCAGCTAACTCTGGCACCTGCTCAAGAAGAGTCTTCTCTACACCATCCTTGAGTGTGATGCTAACTGCGCTACAACCCTGGCACCCCCCGCCAAACTGCAAAATGGCAAACTGATCTGACGTCACTTCTACCAAGGACACCTCTCCCCCATGAGCCGCCAATGAGGGGTTTACCTCGTTGTAAAGAATGTAGTTGATCCTATCCTCTACCGGACTGTCGTCACTCACCCGAGGCATTTTTGCATTGGGGGCTTTTATGGTGAGCTGCCCACCGAACTTGTCCTTGTTGTAATCAACGAGCGCATCCTCCAAAAACGGGATACTTCGTCCCTGAAACCAGGCTTTGAATAACCCGAAGTCCTCCTCGGCGTCATCTTCGTGAATATCTTCCGTCCGGCAATACGCAATACAGGTCTCCGCACGTGGTGTCCCTGGGTTATTGATAAATACCCTCACACCCAGCGCGTCATCCTGCTTGCTCAGTAGCTCGGCTAGATAATCTCGGGCTGATTCAGTGATAGTGATCATGTCGCTTTACACCTTGCGCGGCTCGCGTCGCAATACCTGACTTCCACACTAGGTTACCACAAGACTGCGGGATATCCGCTAGTGTTGGCAGCCGCTTACATAACATCAAATTATTTTGATGCAGGGATTCTTTTTATCAATTTATTTTGATAAATTGGCAAACTCTGGACAAATTGGCCCCAATAAGCATGAACTCCTTCCCTCCAAGCTATACCCACCCACGATCACAGGCACTATTGGATGCGCTTTCAGCAGGCATAGTGATGCTAGACGGGGCCATGGGCACGATGGTTCAAGCTCTCGAATTCGAGGAAGGGGATTTTAGGGGCACGGCGCTTACGGACTCGGGCAAGGACTTGAAAGGCAATAATGACGTCCTGAACATCACGCAGCCCGAGGCTATCAAGAAGATCCATATCGCCTACCTCGAGGCAGGCGCAGATATCATCTGCACCAACACGTTTAACAGCACGAAAGTCGCTCAGGAAGATTACGGACTAGGCGACATCATCACTAGCCTCAACCAAGAAGGCGCTCGGATAGCGCGAGCAGCGGTGGACCTGTTCTTATCTAGAGAGCCCTCGAAGCCTAAGTTTGTCGCCGGTGTCTTGGGACCCACTCCCCGCACGGCATCTATTTCACCTGACGTCAACGACCCGGGGGCACGCAATATTACTTTCGATCTGCTGGTAACCGATTACCAGCAAGCGGCCATTGCGCTTATAGAGGAAGGCGTCGACTTGCTTATGATTGAAACGGTTTTTGATACCCTCAATGCTAAAGCCGCGACTCTGGCCTGCGATCTCGCAATGAAAGTGACGGGGATCACCTTGCCTCTGATGGTCTCTGCAACGTTTCCGGATACGAGTGGCCGGCTTCTGTCAGGACAAACTCCCGAAGCATTCTGGCATGCAATTGCTCATGCAAAGCCTCTCATTGTCGGGAGCAACTGCGGCAGAAGATTCAAGGAAATAAGACCTTTTTTAGAGTCGCTCTCAAACGTCGTCACCTGTTACTTCGGTGCCCACCTCAACGCCGGCCTGCCTAATGCATTCGGCGAGTATGACGAAACCCCCGACGTCATGCGCGAGGAATTTAATGATTTTGCTAAGAGGGGTTTTCTCAATCTTGCAGGCGGTTGCTGTGGCACCACACCAGATCATATTCGTGCAATCGCAACCGGCGTGAAAAACGCACCGCCGCGCAAAATACCTGCTCCCAGCACAGATACACACCTGAGTGGATTAGAAGCCTTCAGCTTTCAGGGGAAAAACTTTGTCAACATCGGCGAGCGCTGCAATGTCACGGGTTCAGCTCGTTTTAAAAAGCTCATTCTGGAAGATAAGTTTGACGAGGCTCTCGAAGTTGCACGACATCAGGTAGAAGACGGTGCGCAAATCATCGACATCAATATGGATGAAGGGATGCTTGATGCAGAGGCAGCGATGACCCGATTCCTCTCCCTGGCGGCCGCTGAACCAGAAATTTGTAAAGTTCCTTTTATGATTGATGCCTCCGCCTGGCCTGTGATTGAAGCGGGGCTTAAGTGCATTGCGGGGAAGCCCATCGTCAACTCAATCAGCCTTAAATCAGGTGAGGAGGAGTTCCTCTCCCAGGCTGCCTTATGCCAGCAGTATGGCGCAGCAGTTGTGGTGATGGCATTTGATGAAAACGGACAGGCCGACACCCTCGATCGCAGGAAATCGATTTGCAAGCGCAGCTATGATTTGCTGACCCAGCGTCTCGCCTTCAATCCAAATGACATCATTTTTGATCCCAATATTTTCGCTATTGGAACCGGCATCGAGGCGCACGATAACCATGCGGTAGATTTTATCGAAACTACTCGATGGATAAAGCAGTCCCTGCCGGGCGCCAAAGTATCCGGTGGCGTGTCCAACGTGTCATTTTCCTTTAGGGGCAACAATCCTGTTCGGGAAGCGATTCACTCGGTTTTTCTTTACCACGCGATCAATGCTGGTCTCGATATGGCTATTGTCAACGCGGGACAACTCGCGGTGTACGCTGAACTGCCTGACACACTGCGGGATGCAGTTGAGGATTTAGTCTTGAATCGCTCAGCCGATGCAACCGAGCGGCTACTTGAAATTGCTCACAGCTACCAAAGCAACGCGAGTCAAAGCAGACAGGAGGATTTCGGCTGGCGAGAACTGCCCGTTGCAAAGCGTCTGGAGCACGCTCTCGTCAAAGGGATAAGCACATTTATCGAGGAAGATGCCGAGGAGGCGCGCGTCGCAGCAGACAGACCTATTCAAGTCATCGAAGGACCTCTCATGGATGGCATGAATATCGTGGGAGATCTATTTGGTGAGGGCAAAATGTTTTTGCCTCAAGTGGTAAAATCCGCGAGGGTGATGAAGCAAGCTGTCGCCTATTTACAGCCTTATATCGAAGCAGAAAAATCCACGGGCGCTCCAAGCACCAACGGCACAATTTTATTGGCCACTGTGAAAGGCGATGTTCACGACATCGGCAAGAACATTGTGGGCATCGTGCTCCAATGTAACAACTTTGAAATTATTGATTTGGGGGTGATGGTGCATTGCGAGGATATTCTTCGCGTCGCAAAAGAACGATCCGTGGACATCATCGGCTTATCCGGATTGATCACTCCCTCCTTGCAGGAAATGACGCACGTTGCATCAGAAATGCAGCGCCTCGACTTCAACATCCCTCTAATGATTGGGGGGGCGACTACGTCTAAGGCGCATACGGCCGTAAAAATAAGTCCAGCCTACAGCAATGATGGAGTCATCTATGTCCCTGATGCATCTCGAAGTGTCGCCGTTGCCACCAAGCTCATGGGAGCAGGCAAATCCCAGCTCCTTCAACAAACCGCCGAGGACTATCGGGAGATCGCTGAGCGCGTTAACAAGCGGAAGGAGAAACAAAAGATACTGAGCTATCAAGAGGCTCTTGATAACGGCTTTGATGGCGGCTGGGATGATTACACCCCCCCCACCCCTACGTTTACCGGTCTGAAGGTCTTCGATAGCTACCCGCTCGAGGACGTTGTACCCCTGATTGACTGGACGCCCTTTTTTATAACTTGGGATTTACACGGCAAGTTCCCGGGCATTTTGGAAGATCCCATTGTTGGTGAGCAAGCCCGAATCCTTTTTTCTGATGCGCAAGCCATGCTTGAAAAGATAATCGACGAAAAGTGGCTCGATGCGAAAGCGGCTCTCGGTTTCTGGCGAGCTCATCGCGCTAATGGTGATGACATCGTTCTCTATGACAACGAGAACGAGCCACTTGCAACGCTGCACCACCTGCGTCAGCAAATGCAGAAGCGACCTGGGGAGTGCAATCTGTCACTAGCAGATTTTATTGCGACAGAGGATGGGCCTACCGACTATTTGGGAGGCTTTTGTGTCACTGCAGGTCACGGGGTCGCAGAACGAGTAGCCGCATTCGAGGCGGATCACGATGATTACAATTCAATCATGCTGAAGGCACTCGCGGACCGGCTGGCCGAAGCGATGGCGGAACACCTTCACAGACAGGTGCGACTTGACTATTGGGGTTATGCCGCTAATGAGTCGTTGGATAATCACGATCTCATCAGAGAACGCTACAGAGGCATCCGGCCAGCCCCAGGGTATCCGGCCTGTCCTGACCACACGGAGAAGCAAACCCTCTTTGACCTGCTAAGTGGTTACGACAACTGCGGGGTGTCCCTGACCGATTCGTTTGCGATGTTACCCACGGCGACAGTGTCGGGATGGTACTTTTCTCACCCCCAAGCACGATACTTTTCTGTGGGCACTGTCGGGGCAGATCAAGTCCAGACACTCGCGCCCAGAAAGTCTATGTCGGCCGAGGAACTTTGCAACTGGCTAGCACCCGTTCTGGCATAGGAGGCTTCCCAATTATCGGCACCGCCGGGGTCTCGCTTGCAG
>CAXPOA010000245.1:0-13340 GCA_964218505.1 Luminiphilus sp. | reverse complement strand
TTCACTTGGCTTGGGGAGAATCTTGGGCTCAAAAAACTGACGAGAGGATCGGATGATCTAGCCAGTCAGACACGAGACTCCATCGTAGCCATTGAGAGTTGGGGTCACCTGAGGGAGCTGTGGCGAGCTCGACTGGAGGCGCTAGCTGAGGAGTTCGTTGCCGGAGACGTATCTGTAACCCCATCGACCGACGCCTGCCGGTACTGTAACTACGCTGGGCTCTGTCGCTTTGAGGACGATGTTGCTCACGTTGATGAGGAGGCGGCGTCATGACAAGTGATGCCAAGGCTCGTATCGAGGCCCTCGACCCCAGCAAGAGTTTCTGCGTCACAGCGCCTGCCGGGTCAGGCAAGACCGAACTCCTGACCCAGCGAATCCTCTCTCTTCTCGCCAGGGTCGATCATCCACAGCAGGTTCTCGCGATTACCTTTACACGCAAAGCCGCGGCTGAAATGAGGATTCGTTTGCTCACAAAACTTGAGCAAGCCCGACGTAATGACCCGGTAGATCAGCCCCACGAGCAGGTGACAAGAGAGCTTGCCATAGGGGTCCTGAAGAGAGCGGAGCTGTGTGACTGGAAGCTTGGCCCTGGGAGCTTCAACCTGCGGACTATCGACAGCTTATGCGGGGATCTCACCCGCCAGATGCCGATCCTGAGTGGCCTGGGGGGGTCAGCTGAGCTTACCCAGCATGCACAACCCTTATACGAGCAAGCGGTCGAGCAGTTGCTGGATCAGACTTCAAGCGATGATAAGACGGGCCGAGCTCTACGGATCTTGTTGCTTCACTTCGATAACGATTGGAGTCGGCTCAGAATGCTTCTGGTGGCTCTGCTGCACCGCAGAGCAGATTGGGCCGGGCGACTTGGCATGCACTATGCTCCTGAGGCCGCAGAGCAGGCGTTGGTGGCAACGGTCACTGCACTCTGCGAGGCGGTTCTTGGCCGATTGAGAAGCGCCTTGGGCAGCCGCGCTCCACGCCTGCTCGAGTTACTCACTCATGCGCAGAAGCGGCTTGGTCAGAATACTGCTGAAGTTGTCAGTGGATCCCTCGAGGCTTGGTCGGCAGACGACGTGCCTGTATGGCAGGAAGCCATTGCTTTGTTGGTTACCAAAAAAAGTGAGTGGCGAAAAACGTGGAATAAAAATCAAGGATTCCCGCCGGAGGATAAGACGGAGAAACAGGAAATCGCTGATCTTGTGACGAGTTTGAGTCAGGAGGGAGCGGAGCTTCTTGAACTATTTGAAGAGTGTTTCAGATTGCCTCTTGTCACCGATGGCGATCCCAGCTGGGAGCTGGTTCTACAGTTGAGTCATTTGCTGCCCATACTTCAAGCGCAGCTTCTTCTGGTATTTCAGCGTGAGAATCGCGTCGATTACACCCATATTGCATTGGCCGCCGAGCAGGCTTTAGGCGAGGATGACGACCCCACTGATCTTGCGCTGCGCTTCGACTATCAGCTCCAACACATACTCGTAGACGAGTTTCAGGACACCTCCGATCAGCAATATCGACTGCTCTCGCGGTTGACTCGAGGCTGGGCAGACCACAACCGGGCAGGACATTCACCCCGGACGCTATTTCTGGTTGGAGATGGCATGCAGTCTATTTATGGTTTCCGCTATGCAAACGTTGGTATTTTTCTAGATGCACGTAATCGTGGACTCAATGGGTTAGAACTGACCCCACTCGAGTTGCAGAGCAACTTCCGCTCCACGGATCAGCTTGTTAGCTGGGTGAATCGGGTTTTTTCAAAAATTCTGCCAGACCAGGATGATCCCTCCCGTGGGCAGGTACGCCACGTGAGGGCCGAGGCTACACGTGGCACCGGCGCGCCATCCTCTGTAGAGGTCCATGTGATTGAGGACGTCGACGGCAGTGCCGAGGCCTCCTTTGTAACCGGGCGTATTTTAGACATCAGAGAGCAGGAGCCATCGGCCACTGTGGCGATCCTCGTGCGCGCTCGATCCCATGCTTATCCCGTCATGGAGTCGCTCGAGCAGGCCGGGATCGATTATATAGCCCGGGATTTTGATCCCCTCAAATATAGACCGGTGATCAGAGATCTGATGACACTCTGCCGTTGGTTGGTAAATCCGAGTGACGAGGTTGCCTCAGCTGCTTTGCTGCGTGCTCCCTGGTGTGGTTTAACGGTTGACTCAATTGAGTTACTTATCACTCATCAGCCGCGTCCATTCTCCTTGCGAGGGAGTCTCCAACAAGCTCATGCGGCACGCGAGATGGAAGGAGAGTTCCAGCTCAAGGAACAAGAACTTGCCAGGCTCACACACTTGCTCCAAGTCCTGAACTGGGCAGTCGATCATAGAGATCGGACGGGGTTGTCTGTGTGGATTGAGCAGATCTGGCTCAGGCTTGGTGCTCATATGGTGCAAGACGGCAAGGCTCAGGTAGATGCGCGCTGTTTTCTCACATTACTCGCCGAAGCAGAGCGGTCGGGCGTGGGCCTTGATCTGGCCTGGTTACAGCAGGAGCTTGAAGTGCTCTATGGGCATCAAGCCGCCGAGGTGGTTACCGTCGAGATCATGACGATCCACAAGGCAAAGGGGTTGCAGTTTGATCATGTGTTCTTGCCGATGATGCAAAAGTCGGCAGGTAGTCAGGATCGCGACCTTCTCAGGTGGCACTGGCTTAGTGATACTCAAGCAAATGGACTGCTGATTGCCGCAAATGACCGCCGAGATCCGCAGGAGCCCAGCTTGTACAACTATCTAAACTGGCTTCAGCGCAAAAAAGATGCTGCGGAGCTTCGCCGACTGATTTACGTCGGTGTGACTCGTGCTCGCAATAGTGTCTGCATGAGCGCCGGACATCATCCGGATAAGGATTGGCCTGCTTGGCCGTCATCCAATACAGGGTTGGGGGTACTGCGTGAGGCGGTAGAGGGGGAGGTCATTTTTCACCCGATGCTCGAGCAATCGCCGGAGAATGAAGAAGACGATGATGAGGTGACAGGGTTTTATCGATTGCCACTGGACTCCCTGCTAGCGATAAATCCTAGCGTAAAGGACGATGCAGAGTATTTCGCGCTTTCTACAGGCGGTTCTGCCGCTAACGAAGGTAATCGTGGCAGTGGGCAGCTTGATAGAGATGTTCTCTATCAAGCGAACAATCAGATAGAGCGCCTTGTGGGGATCAGCTGTCATCGCATTCTCGAAATTCTTTCAAAGCGGCAGGTTCTGCCAGGTGCGGTCGATTCGAATATCCTTGGCGCTATTGATTTGTCACTTCGATCCTCTGGCCTGGAAAAACAGAGCCTTGAAACCGCGAGAGAGCAGGTTGTTGCTATCATCAATAAAACGCTGGCGGATGATAAGGGCCGTTGGATATTGAAGAACAGGCCTGATAGTTCAAGTGAGATGGGTGTTGACGTCCTGACCGAGGAGGGGCTCCAGTCTCGGATTATCGATCGGGTATTCCGCGATGAAGGTACGGGTATGACATGGGTGGTCGACTACAAGACCAGCCGCCGGCCCAAGGGCGAAAGCGTTGAGGATTTCCTCGAGCGAGAAAGCAATCATTATCGAGAGCAAGTAGCTGCTTATGTTGACTTGGTGGGTCGGCTTGATGAGGGCGCGGGTGATATTAGAGGGGCGCTTTATTTTCCCGCAGAATCTCTGTGGCGCCCACTCGTCTAGCGCTAGCTGCCATGCTGATTAGCGCCACTGGCCGCTCGTTACTGACCAAGAGGTGTAACGTTGAAGGAAGGTAAAGCAGCACAGCGATGGGGCATTTTCCTGAGCCTTATTGCGAATTCGGTCTGGGGGGCAGCGGCCCTGTATTGGATGGAAACCAAGCCCGTAGCACCCATCGATGTTCTCTCGCACCGTGCAACCTGGACATTGCCGGCGGCGCTGCTGGTGATTCTCATTGCTGGACGTCTTGGGTCGACGCTTGCCTCTCTAAGGGACTGGAAAGTTCTCAGGGTCATGGGCCTGGCCGCTTTTTTGATATCGATCAATTGGGGTGTATTTCTCTATGCCGTAACAACAGGTAGAGCGACCGAAGCCAGTCTCGGTTATTTCCTGCTGCCTATTCTCACTGTATTTGCGGGAGTAGTTATTTTCCGCGAGCGGCCCTCGGTTTCCCAGCGAATTGCTATCGGTATGGCAATATTCGGCATCGCTATTCAAGTGGTGGCCGAAGGGGGCATCCCTGTTGTATCACTCGCGCTCGCAATTTCCTTCGCTTTGTATAGCGTCATTCGAAAGCAGGTGTCGGTTGACGCAATGCAAGGGCTATTCTTAGAGTCACTTTTTCTGATGCCAGCGGGATTAGCGTGGTTGATGCTTCATCAGTGGGCAGGACTGGGTCAGTTCGGGCTTAAAACGGATTTTTTCCTGTTGTTCGCCGGCGCGTTTACCGCTATCCCGTTGCTGACTCACATAACTGCCTCGCGTCTGTTGCCACTATCTACGGTCGGATTACTCTCATATATCGGTCCCACCTTGCAGTTGTTAGTTGCCCAAACATTGCTAGGAGAGAGTATTACCTTGATGACCTTGATGTCCTTTATTTTTGTCTGGTGCGGCCTTGGCTTTATCATCCAAGACAACATCAGGTCATATCGAAAAATCCGTAAGGCAGGTGTGCAATGAGATGGGGCTGGTTGGTACCAAGGTGATGGTTCTGCGCTAGCGTTCAGGGCGAAGGAGCGCCCGGTTCAGCGAGTGCAAGGATGTGATGTGGCTCCCGAGGACTTGAGTTTGGCCCGCAGGGTTACTTGGCTAACTCGGGTTGAGACGCGACGAGTTGCTCCGGCGTGCTTGTTGAGCTTTCAACGCTTTCAACGACGTCAATACCGAGCGCTATTGCCTTGTTCATGTCAATGTCGCCGCGTAGTGCGACGTTTTCGTTGATCATATGATGAAGCTCGGTGATCGCCTGTTGCATGGTGGACAACTGGTCCTCGCGCACATCTTTGTCCAGCAAATCGCGATCAAGCACTAGATTGTGAGGGTGCAGGGCTTGGAGCTCTGCGGTGCTACCCCGACTGAGGGTAATGTTGCTGACGCTTATCAGGCAGCCAATGGAGCGCAGAGCCTGGCTGAAATCGCGGCTGATGGGTGATTCCCGCAGGCGGACTGAGTCACGTAGTTCAAAAAGTAGGCGATCGGTACCGATACCACTATCTGAGATGGCGGATAGCAGGAAATCTAGGAATTCATGGTGCATGGTTGCAGCAGTGCACAGGTTTATTTGAAAACGCGGAACTTCCAAATTTGCGTTAAGTAGCATGTCAAAAATCTGACATGCGGACTTAATTTTGAGGCAATCGAGAGTGATGAGGAGGGCGTCTGATTGGTTGTTCGGCAGAGACAAGGCCTCGCTTTCAATTGTTGGTGAGCCATCGAGTAGGACCTGGTAGCGAAAGTCGGCTGAATCTGGACGATGTGGGTTGGTTAATATTATTTTTCTGAAGCCGGGACATGGAGGGGTGTCTTCCTCAAACCTCCGTAGTGTGTGCTCAATCGAACGCTTGATTTCCGGTTGAGTGCTTTCGCTTAATGATTTCTCGGTTTCCAAGGCTGCACCAAGACCTTCAGTGACATTGAGCATCTCTCTCCAAAGACTCTCTGCGCTGCTTTGGGAGCCATCGATGGCGCGAACTGACACGCGCCCGAGTTCGCCCGAGCTGAAAACGGTTTGAAGCCTTTGTTGGGCGGAGTGTTTATCAAGCCCGATTAGTATGCCGATACTGTTCTCGTCGACGGTTCCGCTAATGCAGCCGGATGAACCGAGATCTTCTAGTGCCGATATCGCCCGTTGCAAAATATCTACAGACTGCTTTGGAATGATCATTGCACAATGAGTTATATCCCGGCCTCTTCTCGCCTTTCGCATTTGAATCTGGGTGATATCGATCATGTCCTCGGTAGAGAGGAGAGCGTTCTCGGATCTGGATTCTGGTTTTAAAAGGTCAGCCTGTTTTTTCTCCAGCGCGATGAACAGGCTTTTGTCCACGATAGAGAGTTGATCAACTGGTTCAACTGGATTCAGCCGAGTTGCCAGCCATCTCGCTAAACCAGTTAGCGTGAACTCCCGATATTTTTGAGCTTTCTCATTGATGAAAACGAATCTTGTTGCTTCTTTATTTCTCCAGATGAGCTGGGCGTGGTGTTTTTCACCCTGGCCAGAAGCATCTGACACCCAGGTACCGATCGCAAGCTCTCGTGCTCTGTGAGTCCAGCGTCGCAGCCTCGGAAGCCGAGTAAGTCGTTGACTGAACTCAGGCTCCGCGCAGTCTGGCAGGGGCGCTTTGTATCCCCTGCTGATGGCTTGCGGCTTGTGTCCCTGAAGCTCCAAGGACAGTTGTTCCAGAACAGTGTCCTGCTCGGGTAGTAAAATCTCCGGGAGATGTAGGGCGCCTTTGAGGTGGTCAAGACAGTCCCCTGCTTCTTGCAAAGTCTTTAGTGTGCCCTGAAGGCGTGTGTCAGTGAGTAGTTTGGCCCAAGAGATAAGCTGTTCTAGGCCCGCGGCATATCCGTCAGTGTCTTGCCGCAGGAGCATTATCGAAAGCGCATCGAGAGCGATCGATTCAAGCAAGAGCAAATAGGTTTCCGGTAAAGGTTGTTGATGAAGTGCTTTCTCGATGTCAAGACACGCTTGCTGGTGTGCCAGGAGGCGTTTCTCCTTTCCCTCTTCTGCAGCGACAAGGCGATCGATAGCAACTTGCTGCTGTCGGAGTATTTTGACCGCCAGATCAGTGGTTTCATGCAGTGCTATGTCAAAGGCTTTAGGATCCTGTTCAAAGCTCTCGTTGAGTTTCTCGGTGATTTGGTCGATTTCTCCGGCGATCCTGCCGTTGTTTTCGGGAGCCAGCCTCATCACTTCACCGATCCTTTCCATGAAAAGTCTGGCTGGGTGCTCTGGATCTCGATAGAAGGTGGGTTCTTTAATAGATAGCTGCGCCAGCGGTAGGCGAACCGTATTTATGCTTGTCTTCAGATGCTCGGATAACGGCAGGTACTGGTCGATGGTGTTGTAGAGATTGTCGATCAGCTCAACGCTTCTTGTGATAGGCGCCATATCTTCGCCAAGCTGGTCCAGTTCCAACTGCTTTACTACGCTGTTAAGGGATCGATCCGCGGTGACTCCCATTTTTCGAAGGCTAAGAATGTGTTCCGAGAGCTCGACGGCCTTTTTTTCAAGATCTGCTTTCCCGGTGTCAGTTGAGGTGGAATGCTCGAGGACGGAGGAGCGGCGTTCCTCGAGTAAAGCTCCACGTGTCCCCGTCTGACTTTTTCGTCCGGGAAGATAATTTCCGTGTTCCTCAAGTGACCGATGACCTTTACCGGATCCCGCGTGGTCGTCTGAGTGTCGGGCCTCCTTTACGAATCCACTATCTGTTGATCCCATGTCGCTGAGGTAGGGACCTTCAGCCCCGGTAGTGTTTTTAGAAGCCGCTTCACCGAGGTTATCTTCGCCGCCATGGCTGCCCGCAATGCTTCTGTTTTGACGGGTGGGCTCTGGTGGTGGATGTGGACTATCCTGCTGCTCCGGTTCTTTTAGTTGAGAGCCCTGCTGTTCAATCAGATTCTCTACATCGGGCAGCAGGCCCTCGGCGCGTAGCAGAGCGTTCTGGCTTTCATAAAAATCGCCCAGATCAGTCAGAAACTCAGACAGAAATAATTTGTCGAGTTCCAGCACAATACGAGCAGGGAGTTCAAAGCGCTTGATGCAATCGCGATAGGCATTTGTGAGCTGGTGCGGGCTCGTGGGTAGGACGATTGTTTTTGGTTTAACTTTTAAAACTTTTGCAACACGCAGGGTAACGGCTTCCACCGCTTGCCAATGGTGATCGACAGCCTGTTTGGCGATCCGGTTGATTGCCAGATCATCGTTGAATGAGTCGAGGTCAACGAGATCGAGCTCCGACGCCTCGCCGTCAAGGTCTGTGCTGGCAGCATACTCGTCGGAGTTGCCGATCAAGCGATCAAATCCAGCATTCACGCCCCCCAGAAAGTCCGATTTGAATGCCCGCTGTTGCGCTTTAACAAGCGCGTAAGCCTCAAAAGCTTTCGGTCTTAGGGGTGTAGGAAAGGTAGATTCGGAGGAGAGGCAAAACAGCCGCTCGGCAAGGGCCGGCAGAAACACGGAGAGCTTTTTTTCAAGCGCTCTGAGTGTTGCCTCCTTGAGCATTGTAATCGGTCGGATATTGACCGCGCTTGTTGACTCTTTGTCCAAGCGGCTTCTCATTCCCTCGACGTCAACTACTATTGTCCACTGGCTGCGCCCGAAACGCCAGTCGGTGGCTGGGTAAAATTGCTAGAGTTGGCTGTCAAGT
The DNA here is from genome assembly GCA_964218505.1 of Luminiphilus sp. GTDB lineage: Bacteria > Pseudomonadota > Gammaproteobacteria > Pseudomonadales > Halieaceae > Luminiphilus. Next base: position 5,035 of record CAXPOA010000245.1, on the reverse strand, counting down.
ATTGATCATAGGTGTCACGATTATGGCCGGAAGGATTATTTATAAACGAGCTAGAGGAGTGGTAGTTTGGCTAGTGGGACTCAGCAGGGCCGAGTGATTCAGCTCAGGGATGAATGGTTCGATCACTTGGTGGTGGAGTTCAATAAACCCTATATGCAATCACTCGCCACTTTTTTGCGCGCCGAAAAGTCCGCGGGCAAATCGATTTATCCAACGGGTAAAAATATTTTTCGCGCACTCAACACAACGCCCCCTCAAGAGGTTCGCGTTGTTATCCTGGGTCAAGACCCTTACCACGGGCCTGGGCAGGCACATGGTCTTAGTTTTTCGGTGGAGAAGCATTGTCCGATTCCGCCGTCTTTGCGAAACATATTTCAGGAAATACATAATGATCTCGGTCTTAGAGTCCCGAAAAATGGATGTCTGTTTTCATGGGCGGAACAAGGCGTCTTGCTTTTGAATGCGGTATTGACGGTCGAGGCCTCGGCACCGGGCTCGCACCAAGGCAAGGGCTGGGAGCAGTTCACGGATAGGGTGGTAGAGGTGGTCAACGAGGTGGCGTCCCCTTCGGTATTTATGCTTTGGGGAGCTCACGCTAAAAAAAAGGGAGCAATGATCAATCAAAACAAGCATCGCGTGCTTGTGGCTCCGCATCCTTCACCCCTGTCGGCGCATCGGGGTTTTTTCGGCTGTAAGCATTTCAGTATGGCTAACCAGTTTTTGCGGGAACATGGGAGACGCGAGGTGACCTGGGCTCTCCCGGATTAAGGATCGGTTGCTTTTCTTTGCTCGGCGCAAGCATGAAATCCTGTTAGGGGCTTTTCGCTTCCTTCGATGTAAAGGGTGCCTTGGGATATCTCCTCGGTGGCCTCGGCCAGGATTAGTGTGCCGCCTTCAACGGGAGCTGCCCCAACAACGCTTCCACGGCTTGGGCCATCAATGCCCAGTGATAACGTGGCACCTATCCAAGCCTCCGCGTCGGTCGGGCCCATGTATAGACGGCGCTTGGGTTGCCCTCGCCAATGAAGGCGCGCAATGATTTCTTGGCCGGTGTAGCAGCCTTTGTCGAAAGCTACCCAGCCTGATAAGTCATAATTCAAATCTTGGGGTAGATACTTTCCGCTCGTGGCCTCTCGAACCCGCACTTCCGCCTCCTTGACCATTGCGAGGCGCCATGGAGGTGGGTTTTCTTCTCCCGCTACCAATCCAACTGGCCATTGTTCAAGCTCTGCGGGCGCTGTAACAATCAATTCGGCCGTTACCACGGTTTTGTGGACTAGCCATCCGGGTGCACATTGCTCTGCTTCCTCGCCCGGATGCTCATTGGTCTGAACGTCGTTCTTGAGCACGCCCACGACAAGGTAGTCCGTAATCATCAGAGATGCGCGGCTGAATTGAAGGTATTTGCCTAGATGACCCGTCAACCAATCACAGAGGTCCGAAGACACCCGAAGAAGCACCGTTTCTGAGTCGATAACTAAGGCCATAAAGTCAGCCAGAATCCGACCTTTTACGTCGCAAAAAGCGCCGAACACCCGCGTTGGATAGCGAAGGCCGATAAAATTCGCCGTGGTTTGGCCTTGCAGAAACGACAATGCATCGGGCCCGCTTAGTGACAGCACGCCCTCGTCTGGCAGAGGATATAGGTCTGTGGCCAAAGTCGAGTTCAAGATCACACGTTACTCCCTAAAGACAACCCGCGACCAACAAGAACAGTACTGCGCGGTGACGCTATGTTACCTTTGCGGCCGGCTCAGCAGAAGACAGGGACTGGGCGCTGGCGTTTCTTAAATAGGACACTTTAGCAGTATGGCAAGTAGCGAAGAACAAAACCGTATGCGTTGGGCGAGCCGCCGCGGTTTGCTCGAATTGGACCTATTGCTCGGGCCGTTCGTGGAGGAGGTGTTCCCGGTGCTCGACAGCAATTCTAAAGAGGCCTATCGGCGACTCTTGAGCTGCGAAGATCAGGACATCCTCAACTGGATTATGGATCGAGCGCCAGTGAATGACTCCTCTCTTGCACCGATCATTTGTAGTATCAGGGAGCACAACCACTCAAAATTAAACAGTCAGCTAGGACCATCATAGGGTTGGCGTTCCAGGGCTTAATCTTCCCTGTATTGGGGCAGGGCATGTCTGACGTTCGTTGGCAAACTGCTCGACGGCCATCGGTTAGGGATCAAAATTGAATCAACGGCATCTTCATTGAGCGCCGGATAGTCCTGATTAAAATGCAGCCCGCGGCTTTCTTTTCGCTGACGGGCGCATTCGACGGTGAGTGCCGCTACTTGCGCAAGATTGCGAAGCTCCAGCAGGGGTCGCGTGATTTGGAAGCGCTTGTAATAGCCATCGATTTCGTCGCGCATGAGGTTTATCGAATTTCTGGCAAATTCGAGTCGACGATCACTGCGGACGATACCGACATAGTCCCACATGAGTCGCCTTAGGGCCTGCCATTGATGGGTGATAATGACGTTTTCATCAGACAGGCGGACGCGACTGTCATCCCACGCCGCCGGTGTCCCTTTGGGTAGTGGGTGTTGTTTTTCTACAATGTCTTTTGCCGCAGAGCGAGCATAAACAAAACACTCGAGCAGTGAATTACTGGCCATGCGATTCGCGCCATGCAGGCCAGTACAGGCGGTCTCTCCAATGACGTACAGTCCTGGCAGATCGCTTGCTCCCGCCTGATCAACTACCACACCACCGCAGGTATAGTGTGCTGCAGGTACGACCGGAATGCGGTCGGTGGTGATATCCACGCCAAACCTTAAACATCGTTCGTACACCGTCGGGAAATGCTGCGTAATGAAATGCGCGGGCCGATGCGAGATGTCCAGATACACGCAATCCAGTCCGAGCCGTTTCATTTCGTGATCAATGGCCCGCGCAACGATGTCTCGCGGAGCGAGCTCTCCTCGTTCGTCGAACCTGAGCATAAAGCGCTCACCATCCGGTAGCAGCAGCACGGCACCTTCCCCACGGAGTGCCTCGGTAATCAAAAAGGATTTGGCCTCGGGATGGTAAAGGCAGGTGGGATGGAACTGATTGAATTCCATATTGGCCACACGACAGCCTGCTCGCCAGGCGCTGGCTATGCCGTCACCGCTCGCTCCATCGGGATTCGACGTGTACACGTAGGCCTTGCTGGCGCCGCCTGTCGCTAGAACAACAGCCCTTGCGCTGAAGGTATGCACTCGGTTGGTCTGCGTATCGAGCACGTAGGCCCCAACGCACTTCTCGCCGTCATTGATGAGGTCAACGATGCAGTAGCCTGGCAATAGGGTTATGTTGTCGGCATCGCTTGATCGTTGTGTCAACACTTCTGAAATGGCACGTCCAGTCTGATCGGCAGCATGAAGAATGCGTCTGTGGCTGTGGCCACCCTCCATGGTCAGATGGAACTCCCGAAATTCGGCGTCTGGCGTGTCGTCGCGATAGTCGAAGCGCACCCCTTGCTCCAACAGCCAGTCAACAATTTCGCGAGCCCGGCTGACGGTAAATCTCACCGCGTCCGCATGACACAAACCGGCGCCTGCGTTTAGCGTGTCAGCAATGTGAGCTTCTATCGTGTCCCTATCGTGAAGGACCGCGGCCATGCCCCCTTGAGCCCAGAATGTAGATCCTGAGGCGATTTGCGACTTAGAAAGCACCGCACACTGATAAGATGCGGGTAGGCTGAGGGCGAGGCTAAGCCCAGCAGCACCGCTGCCTACGATTAATACGTCAAATTGGTGAGAGGTCGTCATTGAAAATGTCGTGTGCTGATCGCTTAAAGAGAGAAGAAATGCCAATAATTTACCGTTTGGCCACTAAAACGGGAACTCTGACCGGTTACAGTAGTCTGAGCAAGCAGCAGGGTGTTGGGGGTTCGGATCTCGCTTGCTTGAACACGGTAGTTGAGGCGGTTACGTGACAGCTCGGGAAACCGATCAGGAATTAGTGCTTAGGGCGCAGCGGGGGGATTCCCGCGCGTTTGATCTTTTGTTACTTAAATACCAGAACCGTGTTGCATCGCTGGTATCAAGGTTCGTTAACGACAGCGCTGAAGTAGAGGATGTCACGCAGGAAGCCTTTATTAAAGCGTACCGCGCGTTGCCGAAGTTCAGGGGGGAAAGCGCTTTTTACACTTGGCTATATCGAATAGCCAGCAATACAGCGAAGAATTATCTGGTATCCAGAGGGCGCAGGCCATCTGCTGATGCTGACGTAAGTGATGCGGAATACTTTGAGGAGGGCGAGGCTCTCAGGGATGGTGAAACTCCCGAAAACAACTATTTAGGCCAGGAGTTGGCCGTGGCGGTGACAGAGGTGCTGGAATCTTTACCTGAGGAGTTAAGGATGGCCCTAACCCTCAGGGAATTTGAAGGATTAAGTTACGACGAAATCGCAGAGGTGATGGAGTGCCCGGTAGGAACAGTGCGTTCGCGTATTTTTAGGGCTCGTGAAGCGATTGATGCTCGAGTTCAGAGTCAAATGCAGGGACAATAGCTGGGTGTCCGCGAAGAGTTCAGGTCTTAAGGCAGTGTCGCAGTCTGGGACACAGGGTTAATGCAGCTAGTGCAAGCTCGGAGAGAAAAAGCATGGGTTTAGATGACGCGGTGAAGGAAGCTATGTCGGCTGTCATGGATGGAGAGGCCAATTCTATGGACCTTGCTCGTGTGCTGAGGGCGGTTCGCAATGAGCCTGAGGCGCGGCAGTATTGGCAGCGCCTGCAAGTCGCCAGCGCGGTCCTAAAAACAGGTCAGGCGCCCATGGCAGTTGACATAAGTGAAGCGGTCCTCGAAGCGATTGAGCGGGCGCCGTCAAAGCATCGAGTAGGCCCATTGGGCTCAATGGCTGTCGCTGCGTCGGTGACGTTTGCTTTAGTCTTCGGGGGCCAATTCCTGCAGAATCAGGATCCCGGACTGCCACTTGCTACGGTGCCCGGGGTCGTCGTGCCCATTCAGGGCGCCGCGCCGGTTCAAGCGAGCTATGGGGTGGGTATGCCAGGTACTGCCTCGGTTTCGAATGGGGCAGCGCGGTTAGTGCCCAA
>CAXPOA010000244.1:0-10303 GCA_964218505.1 Luminiphilus sp. | reverse complement strand
CGATCCCTATCGACAACAGCTCCATCAATGTAGTGGACTTTCTATCCCTGGCAGACTGTGAGTTGCAGGTCAATATTGGACGCCGTAACAGCCTGCTTGGGCGCCACGCATCCCCCTCACAGCAGTTACTTCTCGATTTGGAATTTCTGGCGCTTGCCCCCGCCTGCATCAAAACCCTCAGCGAGGCTGGAGAGTCTAACTTGGCCTCATCCCTCAACGTTATCTCTCAGAACAAGCAGAATCAGCTGGCCCCACGCATCTTTAACGCGTTGTTTACTGAGGTAGAGTGGCGAGATTTTTGGCGATTGCCGGCAGCCCTGCAGCGCTATCCTTACAATGCAGGGGGCGATCTGCTGGATTCCCTGCACTGGCTGGATCGACAGGTGCAGGCATGGCTGACAGGCGAGCAGACAGCGGACGCACAGGAACTGGAGCGTCATCTGGCCGTTCTAAGAACAGGCGACGGTGGCTACCTACTGTTGGCTGCGGCCTTGCAGGCACGTGAGCTGGAGCGAGCCTCAGCAACGCTTCAACAACGAGAGCGCCCTCTCTGTCCCGGCGGGAGCGCGACCGAGACCGCGAGGATCATAGAGCGAGTCGTACTGAAGTATTTCATCGGGGACGTTCAGCCTTGGCTTGCAAACCTCAATCGACGTGAACACGAAATACTGACCATTGTCCGCAGTATTGAAACTCAGCTTGGAGATACCCTCACCCCGGCGTACCAAGCATGGAGGACGGCGCGGGACGAACTGCTGGACAAACTCAAAAACGTGCCTCTGGCTCATGTCGCTGTTATCAAGACTGTCCTGTCGGACTGTCATGGTTTGCAGATCCTCGCCGCTGGGGCTCACCCCTGAGCTTCTGATACACTCGACACATGATTTCAGGAGACTTCACCATGGCTCGCCCCACTCACACGATTGCTTTTCTCTTCACCATCACCTTTGCACTTCTCGCCTGCACCAGCGCCCCGCCTAAGCCAGCAGTCGACTACGACGCGGCCGAGGATTTCAGTGACGTGAAGACGATTGGGTTTTATGCGCTAAGCGGCGGCATTTCAGGTGATAACCCCATGCAACTCACCGATTTCCAGAAAGACCGGATTAATGAAGGTCTAGGCCGAGCACTCGAGACTAAGGGCTTTACCTTGGTCGATAGCGCCAAGGATGCGGATCTTTTAATCAGCTGGCATTTGAACACCATCGAAAAGCAGGATATCCGAACAACCTCGAGCCCCAACTACAGCATGGGAGTAGGTTACAGCCGCTACAACCGTTACGCGATGTATAACTGTTACAACTGCATGAACAACACCGAGGTCCGGGTTTCCGAATATACTCAAGGCACGTTCATTATCGATATGATCTCTCCAGAGAAAAAACGCTCCGTCTGGCGCAGCGTGACCCAGTCAAAACTCAAGGGTGAAAATCTCAAGGATCAGGCAAGCATCGACGCTGCCGCTGCCCGGGTACTTGCCGATTTTCCGCCGGGAGCAATCACCGTCGCTCCTCAATAAGCCGCGACTGACAACGCCGTTTCACCGCTGGCAATGCTCGCTTAATGAGGCTCATTGCACGAGACGCGTGTAGAGACGCGGTAACAACTGCAAACAGCAAAGCACAACCCAATATGGTTATTGGTAATGCAAGAACCGTCGTTTTACTCTCAGGAAGGCCGATCACCCGTTTGTCTCGAAGACCCACAGCGGGTCTAGAGGCCCACCCTAGGAGATCATGATGGAATTGTTGCGCCGCTCACTGTTACCTAGTTTGTGCCCAGCCAATGACCGCACCCCCCAACCAGTCACCGTGGGTCTGGTCCAATCCCGCTGGTATGAGGACGCGGCGCTACACCGGAAGAAACTCGCCGACGGTGTTGCAACCGCAGCCAACGCGGGAGCCAGCGTTGTATTTCTTCCCGAGCTCACGCTATCGCGATACCCCGCTGATTCTAGGCCTGAGGGCCGAGCTGATATTACGGCCGAGCCTTTGGAGGGTGGGCCCACGCATGCCTTCGCCAGCGAACTCGCCAAAGAAAACGATGTGCTGGTGCATGCATCATTGTTCGAATACACAGGTGCTGACGATGGCCGAGGATTGAACACGGCTATCGTAGTGAACACCCAAGGGGAAATATGTGCCGCGACACGAAAGCTGCACATTCCTGTCACCGCGGGGTATCACGAAGATCTCTATTTCGCCGAAGGATCTGATCCGTCACCCTACCCGATACACCGGCTGCCCATTGACAGTGGGGAGCTCGCGGTTGGTTTGCCAACCTGTTGGGACGAGTGGTTTCCCGAAGTTGCCCGTAGTTATGGTTTGGGAGGCGCTGATCTGTTGTGCTACCCCACCGCTATTGGCTCGGAGCCTGATTACCCCACATTTGATACCGCTCCCCTGCTGCGGCAAGTAATTACCGGCCATGCCATTGCGAACGGCCTGTTTATTGTGGTCCCCAATCGATTTGGCAACGAGGGCCTGCTCAGCTTTTACGGTAGCAGCTTCGTAGTTGATCCTTTCGGGCGAGTTTTGGCAGAGGCACCTCGGGATCGTGAAGCCGTTCTGGTTGTCGATATTGATATTTCCCAGCGCAGAGACTGGCTAACCCTGTTTCCTTTTTACGCTACCCGACGGCCCGATACCTATCATTCGCTCGGGGAACCCCGTAAAGCCGGTGACCCATCAGTGCCAAGCGGGATTCCCGGACTGTAGATCATGACCGCCATAATGCCCCCCGAGTGGGCCCCTCATGATGCGACCTGGATGGCCTTTCCAACCGCTGCCTATCCGAGCGCCGGAGTCAGCAATGAAGACGCGTGGCGCGCCTGGGCGGCCGTTGCCAACCTGATTGTGGATCACGAGCCGCTGCATATGCTGGTTAATGCTGCTCAAGAGAAGGTCGCTAAAAAAATCCTCAGTGAGGCGGTCGTTACCCACGTCGCTCGATTCAACGACGCATGGCTCAGGGATACGGGGCCGACTTTCACCCTTGATGGAAAAACTCTGTGCGCCGTTGACTGGCGATTCAATGGTTGGGGTGACCACACGGCCTTTGACTGGTCTTTGGATACTCACCTTGCAAGCGCGGTCGCTGAATTGACCGATGCGCGGTTATGCCAGTCTGCTCTTATTAATGAAGGCGGTGGACTGCATATCGATGGAGAGGGCACGGTGCTGCTTACAAAAACCGTGCAACTCGACCCCGATAGAAATGCCGATTGGTCCCAGGAGGCCGTGGAGCAGGAAATCCATTCTCAACTGGGAACCCAAAGGGCGGTCTGGTTTGATCGGGGACTTCATCGGGACTATGAGGACAACGGTACCCGGGGGCATGTTGATGTGTTTGCTTGCTTCACTGAGCACGGCGACGTACTGCTGCACCATCAAAAGGATTCACTGCACCCTGATCACCAGCTCTTCCGGGCGCACTGCGCTTCACTCGAAGCCAATAATCTGACGTGGCGGGCCATCCCGGCGCCTCGGCAATTGCGTGACAACATAGGCTGGGTGGACTACAGCTACCTCAATCACTATGTACTCAATGAAGCGGTGATTGTGCCAACATTTGACGACCCTAACGATGGCAACGCCAAAGAGTTGCTGTCAGAGTACTGGCCCGGCAGATCCATCAGGTGTGTTGATGCGCGAGTCATTTTTGCCATGGGCGGTGGCGTACACTGCATTACCCAACAACAACCTAGGATTCCATGTTTACCTACCTAAACCCAGAGGTGAGAAAGAAATTAATCGAGCGCGACAAGCTTGTGCGCATCGACACCGATGGACATCGCATTGATACCTCCGGCGCTGCCCCCAGTGGGCAAAGAAGTTTAAATCTACTTGGCCCCGTGCCTTTACCCCTCGCCCGAGGGTCACGTCACCCCACCGCTCAATGGTACGCCGCAGTGCGGAGCACCGAGCTCTCTGAGGTCGAAAATCTCGCGGGGACCCTGCGGGAGCAGGGAGGACAGCATCTTTTTTCTCAGCTGGCCTCCAGCATGGCGGTTAACAGCGTCCTCATCATTGGCGACGCAGACAAAGCAGAATCGCCATTGGTGCGGGTTCATTCAAACTGCCTGACCGGCGACGTCTTTGGGTCCCGTCGCTGCGAATGCGGACCTCAACTGGAATCAGCCATTGATCGTCTGGCAGAGGAGCCTGACGGTGGCTACCTCGTTTACATGGCCGGGCACGAGGGAAGAGGCATAGGTCTGTGGGCGAAGGCTGCAACCTACCTGCTACAGGATGATGGTGAAAATACCTATCAGGCCAATCGATCTCTGGGTTTACCAGACGACTCCCGGGATTTCAGCGATGCAGCGACCTTGCTCAAATACTTTGGACGCGGGCGGCCCCTTAGGTTACTCACCAACAATCCCAAAAAAATCCAAGACCTGAACGCTCACGGCATCAACAATATTGAGCGGGTTAAACATGTCAGCGGTGTCGACGACAACAACCTTCGCTACCTCAAGGCTAAGCAAGACTGGGGTCATTCGATTGACGATAAGGATCTGGACGCCTGAGCCGCTTGCTCACTCGCATCCAACTCACTTCACAAGCGATTCAATTCAGCCATTCTGGCAGGGGTTCTTCACCCAGCGAAACCTCAAGAGTATTGGCCGACGCCTGATGATTGTGGCCAACCATTTCGTCGTAAGCGCTTCGCTGGCGCAGCACAAGCTCGCCATCAGTGAGGCCCTTAAGAATGCGCTTCATCTCGAGAAGATTATGGCGCTTGAGAATTTTACCGCTGTCCTCGGCCACAAGATGCTCATCACCATCAATCTCCGCGAAAGCAATATACAGGCTGAGATCGACCGACTCGATAATACAGCGTTTGATACTCTCGCTTTGACGCCTCAATTGTTTCAGTGATTGCTTCATGACCTACCTCTCGATGCCTTGCTCTCTTGAGACTACGGGATACGCGACAGCGAATCTGCAAACGTCCGTCATTTGTCCATAGCAGTGGGCTAATGCCTTCGCAGAGGTCAAAGTGATTCAGGCAAAACGTGGACGCACTGACACAGCCTCCACGGCACAAGAGATGATCTCAGTCATGCTTCCAACTCCCGACCAAGTGGCGTTTACCATCGCGCAGGAACCGGTGGACACCTTGCCTCGCTTCAGCGGTGTCTATCGATTCTATGATGTTGACGGCGCACTGCTATACATCGGTAAAAGCGTGGATATTAGGAGTCGTATTGCTGCTCACTATCAAGAGGGCAAGCAGCCCGGTCGCCACCAGCGAATCATGCAGCAGGTTGCCCGAATTGATTGCACCGCCACCGCCGGTGAGGTCGGCGCGCTTCTGATGGAGAACGCCGCAATAAAAGAAGAGACTCCGCTGTATAACCGTCGCCAACGTCGAGTAAGAAAGCTATGGTCTATTCATCTTCGGGTGAATGACACCGGGTTTCTGCAACCAGTGGCCGTCGACTTTTTGATTGATGGGGAACGCTCAGAGGATAGCTACGGGCTTTTTCACAATAAACGTCATGTGGACAACAGCCTGCGACGGCATGCGAGAGATCACGGACTTTGCCTGCGCATGCTGGGCCTGGATAAGGGCAAAGGGCCCTGTTTTCAATTCCAGCTATCCCGATGCGATGGCGCTTGTGCAGGAAAGGAAAGTCCAGAAGAGCACAATAGCCGACTGCTGTCAGTGCTCGACAGAGATAGGATTGCAGCGTGGCCTTTCCCGGGGCCTTTGGCACTCGTAGAAAGCAACGTTAAACCTTTTGAGGGCCAGCCAACGCACCAAACTCATTTGGTTAACCACTGGTGTTATCTGGGAAGTTTCGACTCTCCGTCAGCGGCCCAGGCGCGATTGAAGCACGTCAACGAGCAATATTTTGATCGCGACGCCTACCACCTACTGCTGTCTGCTCTTCGAAAAGGCCGGCTCAGTGTCTTCGACGCGCGCTCAGGTCTTGAGTTAGACAATCCCTTGCTGGGGGATATGACGCGCTAATGGGTGTAAGCGTCGTTTGGTACAAGCGGGATCTGAGGCTCAGCGATCACCAACCACTCGCTGAAGCGCTGACGTACCCTGACCCTATTCTGCTTTTGTACGTTGTCGAGCCGCTGCTCCTGCAGGACCCCCACTACCGCCGGCGCCACTGGCATTTCATAGCGCAATCTCTCGAGGATATGAATGAACGCCTGACGGCTGTCGGCGCCCGCGTATGGATACTGGAGGGAGACCCTTCCGCCCTACTTGGGGCATTGCATCGACACCTGCCCATAGCCCGTCTTTTCAGTTATGCGGAAACCGGCCTCGAAGTAACCTATGCCCGCGATCGACAGGTGTCCGCACTCGCTGAAAACCTTGGGTTTGAATGGCTTGAGTGGGCTACCAACGGTGTCGCGCGAGGGAGAACAAACCGAAACGGCTGGAACGCCGAGTGGACTCGACGCACCGCTCAACCCCCCTTGGATATAGAGCTGGCTGCCCTGCGAGGGCGAACCATTGCACTTCCGGACTCTCTCTTGGGCAGTGAGTGTGGGCGCGTAGAGCAATGGCAACGAACCGCCACACACTTTCAGACCGGTGGAGAGCGGGCTGCTCATGAACGACTCGACCACTTTTTAAGGACGGAAGCTGGTGGCTATCAGCGCTTTATTTCTAAACCAGAGGAGAGCCGTCGACATTGCTCCCGGCTCTCTCCTTATTTGGCCTGGGGCAATCTTTCCATCCGACAGGTCCTCCATGCCTTACAGGCGAGAAAAGCCCAGGGAGGCTGGGCACGGCCGCTTGCCGCCTTTGAATCGAGACTGCACTGGCACTGCCATTTCATTCAAAAATTTGAAAGCGAATGCCGCATGGAGTTTGAGCCGGTAAATCGCGGCTTTCTGAGTCATCCCCGTGGTCAAGATCCAGTCAAGCTGGCGGCCTGGGCCGAGGGTCGCACCGGCTTCCCACTCGTTGATGCCAGCATGCGCTGCTTGATGGCGACAGGCTATATCAACTTTCGCTCGAGGGCGATGCTAGTGAGCTTCCTGACCCACCATTTATGGCAGGATTGGCGGACCGGCGCGGCCCACTTGGGCTCCTTGTTTCTCGACTTTGAGCCCGGCATTCACTATCCGCAGATGCAAATGCAGGCGGGTGTCACCGGCATCAACACCATCCGCATTTACAACCCGGTGAAACAAAGCTTAGAGCACGATCCCGAGGGTCTTTTCATCAAGCGCTGGGTCCCCGAACTGGCCGATCTACCGACGCCACTGGTGCACACCCCCTGGAAACGCTCACCCCTTGAACAGGTATTACATCCTGTCGATTACCCCGAGCCCATAGTGGATCTCGAAAAGAGTTATCGGCAAGCCAGAAACCAACTGTGGGCACTGAAATCAAATCCGCTCATTCGTCGGGAGCGGGAGCGAATCCTAAATCGGCATGTAGAACGGCGGTATGCTGCCCAATTCGAAGAGACTGACTAATCCGCTAGTACCTGCAATCTGATAGTCTATCCTCTTTGTTCTGGGGGAGACTCATCATGGTGTTCATCCTTTTCATTCTGGGACTTCTAATCGCAGCGGTGGTCCTGACACTCGTTTTTGCTCCAATGCTGATCGATCAGCAAGAGATTGTCGTACTGGCGCAAGAGCAGGTTCGAAAAGCTACCGGCGGCGAACTTACCGTTGATGGAGATATCGAACTCTCGTTATTGCCCAGTGTCGTGCTGGTGTTGGAGCAGGCAACGATTGATCTTCCACCTCAAGGCGAGGACGGGTCACGCATCGTAGCGAGCATCGACGACATCGATATCGGGTTGTCACTGTTAGGTGCCATCAAAGGGGACGATTCACTTGGGGATATCACCTTATCCGGTGCAAACGTACAAATTTTTGATGCTGAGGGAGGCATCTCCACCAACCTGACGATGCCCTCGATGATGGTACAAGGCCTGAACCTTTCCGATCAGCCCATCGGGCTAGATGGGGGCGTAAACATCAACCTACCGGAATCGGGCCAAACCATCTCGATTGATATTGCAGGCGGTATCCGAGTGCCCTCCAGCATCGAGCGAATCACCATCGACAAGATGGATGTAGTCATCGATGGTGCTCTCAGTGAAACCCTGTCTGCCGGGCTCACTGGAAGAATCGTGCTCTCTCCCATGGACGCAGATCTGGATCTGATCCTGTCGACGCCCGGAGGGGTAATCGACGCTGATCTTCTGTATCAGGCAAGCAACAGTCCACAGATCGATGCAGCATTTCGAGCCGACCGGTTGGATTTGGATAAGATCCAGCCCGCGGGGTCGGCCAGTCCAACGCCTGAGGGTGAGGGTGCCACCGATAATGACGTTGAGCCAGCCACGCAAGCGCCCCCCGTCCCTGTACCCGTGGGCCCCCTCAGAGATCTGGATTTGCAGCTCAGCGTGGATGCGAAGTCGTTGGTGACGTCCGGCCAGGAAATAACCAATGCGCAAGTGCTGTTCCGGGTGGTCGATGGCATCAGCGATATGAAATATCTCCGAGGCGTCCTTCATCAGGGACAGCTCGACACCCGCATGAAAATCGATGCCCGAAAGCCCAACATTAAAGCCACTATTGAAGGGGGCATGAAAGGCGTCCAAATTGATAGCCTGCTCACAAGCGTCGGCTCCCCGGGCACCGCCGTCGGCCGCGTGGACATGGAGTGGGATATTGAGTCCACAGGCGTCACACCCCAGGATCTCCAGTTAAATGCAGACGGTCAGGTAAGGGTTGACGGCTTAAACGTCGAAATCACCGCCCTCGGTGTTCAGGGTCTTCTCTGCGAGGCCGCGGCTCAGATTCAACAAAAGCCCCTGAGCAACGCCATGCCCACAACAACGCCCATCAATAAGATGGCACTGCGCATCGATCTTGGCGACGGGCTAGCCACGGTTTCAAACCTGAACCTCGCCTCCCCTGGCGTGGATCTGGATGGTAAAGCGTCGGTAGACCTGGCCGATCTGATCATCAAAGCTCGTGTGGCCGCCACCTTGGGTGAGGAATTAGAGAATATCGATCCCGCCTGCGCCCTGAACGACAGGTATAAGGATGTGGAGTGGCCGGTTACCTGCCTCGGTAAAATAGGCGAAGACCCCAAAAGTTGGTGCAAGGTGGATGTGGAAAGCATCGCGACCCAACTTTTGGAGAACGAGGCCAAGTCGAGACTTCAGAAAGAGGTCGATAAGTTAGGCGAAGAGGCGGGCGGCTTTATCAAGAAACTGTTTGGTGACTGATGTCGATACCGCCCTCATCGCTATCGCGTCGCGACATGCTCAAAGCATTGGGCATAGCGACGGGCATCCATGTCAGCGCAGTACTCGCGCAGGAAAAAAAAGACGTCGCTTCCTCCGCTGGACCCCCTGCTCCCGTTGATCCCGGGTCCCTCCGAGCCGTGCTCTTGGGTTTCGTTACTGATCACGAACTGGCGGATCAGGCGCGGTGGGTGAAAAAACGTGATGATGTCGATGGGAAACAGCAGTGCGCGTCCTGCACACTGTTCAAAGCCACCAATACCAACGTTGGGATTTGCGCCATTTTCAATGACCGACAAGTGCCCGCCACTGGCTGGTGTAATGCATGGGCCGGTCGATAGACAGGTACTTCTCACCAGACAGGACTAACCCCTGAAAAGCAGAAGCAGACTTTGAGAGATCAACAAGCACATTTCGATCACAGCTATCGCGAATTGGGCGATCCCTATTCCACGCCCTGTACTGGGACACCTGTGACAGGTCCCGACTGGCTGGCCTGGAATGAGAGTCTGGCGGCGGAGATCGATTGGCCTGTCGAGTGGCGTCACACCCAAGCCGCTCTGGATGCTCTGGCGGGTAATAACGTGTTGGATGGTATGGACCCGGCAGCAACCGTTTATGCAGGGCATCAATTTGGCAGTTTTAATCCCCAACTCGGAGACGGCCGTGCACTGCTCTTGGGAGAGTGGGTAAACACGGCGGGAAAGCGATTTGATATTCAATTAAAGGGCGCTGGCCCCACGCCTTACTCCCGGGGCGGTGACGGTCGCTCACCGGTGGGCCCGGTAGTTAGAGAGTACCTACTTAGCGAAGCCATGTTCCATCTGGGAGTCCCCACCACCCGCGCCCTCGCCGCAGTGACCACCGGCGATCGGGTAATACGCAATCAACTCGAACAGGGGGCTAGTCTCACCCGGGTGGCAAGCAGCCACTTACGCATTGGCACGGTGCAGTACTTTGCAATGACACAGCGCGGTGAAGGGCTGGAAACGTTGGTCAACTACGTCGCGCAGCGCCACTACCCCGAAACCTCTCGCGGCGATGGTCTCTCGGAAA
>CAXPOA010000243.1:0-2488 GCA_964218505.1 Luminiphilus sp. | reverse complement strand
GCATTGCCGGCCACCTGCCTTACCTTTCGTGCGTTGTGGGTTTCTCCGCTGCTGAACATAACGGTGACGCCGGCCTGGTGAAGGAGCGCCGCGTTATCTAGGCGTGCTCCCAGCGAATCAAAATCCGCAGGCAGATTATCGAGAGCATTGAGAACAACAGGTATTTCCGCTTCGGCGAGTTGCTCTGCGACGATCCAGGCTTCTCTACCCCCATGAACGACCGCACGGATCTTTTGCTCCTGGGTAAAGCTAATAAGACGTTGGATATCCGCCGCCCTGTTGACGCGAAAGACGAAGACACCTGTCGATTTAGTAGAGGCCAATGCCTTTGCGCCGGCGACAGACAATAGTGCCAGGTCGTCCGGATCGTTTATTTGAGACTCATCAAACGCCTGCTCGATCAGTTGCCACTGGGCTGCCCTCGATCCTCCAAAGCTGTCGGCGGCGTGTCCAGAAAGATCGATATAGACAACGTCATCTCCCTCAAAGCTGTTAAAGCCGCCATCAAAGCGCACGAGGCCGCCTGTGCCAGCCATGCCCCTATCACTTCGACTTGCCGCGAGAAGGGTATAGCCAAATCCTTCAACGCGGGTCACCGGGATCACGCTTGTCAGCGGGTTGTAGGCCTTGCGGACATCGATTTCCGGATGCATCAGTCCGGTGAAGAGGTCGCGGTAACCGCTGTCAACGGACTCGGAAACTGCCTCTACGTCGGTCAAGCCGCTAGCGGTGAGGCCGGCAAAAAAGGCAGGGGTGACATGTCGCCCCTCGGCATTGATCACTCGGATCATTTTATTTGTGGGAATGCGAGGCGCGATTTTTGCGATGCGACCATCGGTGATCAAAATGTCTGTGTTCTCAATAACAGTTGAGCCGTCACCCACATGCAGGGTTCCCTGGCTGATCAGGAGATCCTGCGATAGCACACCTGCCGAGAAGATAAGTAAGATTGCAAGAAGGCACGTTTTCATGGGGTCACCTCCAGCAATTGCCCTAACTCGAAATCCGACAGGGGCTGTAAGGCATCATCAAGCCGATCGTAGACCTGTGCGCCATCAATAAAGACCTGGTCAGCTTTTGCGTAAACGCTGAATGGATTTTGATTCCAGATAACGACGTCGGCCATCATGTCGGGGGCCAAGGTGCCTGTGTAGGCATCGACGCCCAGCGACTTGGCTGCGTTTGAGGTAATCCAGGCGATTGCTCGCTCTTCCGGGATCGAGAGGCCAGCTGCCCGTCCCCGGGTCATGGCTTTGGTCGCCTCCTGATTCAATCGCTGGATGCCCTCATCAGAATCCGAATGAACAATGGCGCAGCCTCCCTCGGATCGATCGACGATAGCAATATTCTCCTGGATACCGTCATAGGCCTCCATCTTGAAGCCCCACCAGTCAGCCCAGAGCGCGCCACACACGCCATTCTCTGCCAGTTTATCGGCGATCTTGTAGGCCTCCACGCCGTGGTGGAAGGTGCCAACCTGATATCCAAACTCATCGGCCATATCCATGATGGTGACCATCTCATCAGCACGGTAACAGTGCATATGAACGATGATGTCCCCCTTCAGGACTCCCGCAAGGGTCTCCAGCTCCAGGTCGCGCTTTGGTGGTTTGTTGAGTGCCGCCGCAAGGGCTGCATTACCCTCGGTGTCGCCAGCCTTTGCCTCGTGTTCTGCGACCTTGCGCTCATAGTCGTTCCAATCCTCGATGTAGCGCTGTGCTTTGATCCATGAAGAGCGGTACGCGGCCACATTTCCCATGCGGGTAGATGGCGCTGAGTTCCGGTTGCCATAGACGCGCTTTGGGTTTTCCCCGCAGGCCATTTTTAAGCCGTAAGGAGCATTGGGAAACTTCATGGCCTGATAGGTTCCAGCTGGCACGTTTTTGAGGGTCACGCTGCGCCCACCAAACAAATTGGCCGATCCTGGCAAGATCTGAAGCGTCGTGATGCCACCGGCGAGCGCTCTTCCGAAACCGGGATCCTGCGGCCACACGCTGTGCTCAGACCATACCTCTGCGGTGACCGGTGCGGTCGCCTCATTGCCATCGGAGTGGGCATCGACATCAGGGCTCGGGTAAACCCCCAGATGAGAGTGAACATCGATAATACCGGGGGTTACCCAGCGACCGGTCGCGTCGATAATCTGGCTGTCTTCGTCATAATCTCCCGACCCGACCCACGCCACCTTGCCGTTTTCAAGGTACAGATCGGCGTTCTCGAACCGCTCACCGTCCCCTGTCAAAATGGTGGCGTTTCGAATCAGAGTAGGTTCTGAGGGAAGTGGTTTATAGGTGGAGGGAAACGGCGGGTTGTCCGCCTGCACCAGACCACTGGCGAGGAGTAATACCGCAGTGAGGATTTTCGATGCCATGGGCCGCTCCGAGCTTGACGATGCGCCGCACGTTATCGTTTTTTTCTCTGACTGCCAATCTTTTTGAAGAGGGTGAATGGAAACTTTGCTGACACTTGCTGGTCTCGGCGGCGGTGG
>CAXPOA010000242.1:0-11592 GCA_964218505.1 Luminiphilus sp. | reverse complement strand
CCGCGATGAGTCGGATAAAGATGGTTTGCGGGTCGTGATCGAGTTGCGCCGTGGAGAAGTTGGGGATGTGGTTCTCAATAATCTTTACGCTCAGACCCAGCTGCAGTCCGTGGTGGGTATCAACATGGTGGCCTTGGTTGATGGGCAGCCCAAGACCCTGAACCTGCGAGACATGATCGAAGCGTTTATTCGCCACCGGCGAGAGGTCGTCACACGTCGGACTGTTTACCTGCTCCGCAAGGCTAGAGAGCGTGGTCATGTGCTTGAGGGTCTGGCGATTGCGTTGGCTAATATCGATGCGGTTATCGAGCTGATAAAAACGTCGCCAACCCCGGCGGATGCCAAGGAGAGCCTAATTGCGACCCCGTGGACGCCTGGTGATGTGCTGACGATGCTGGAGCGAGCGGGTGATGACGCTTGTCGTCCGGATGATCTGGAGGATCACTTCGGCTTAAGGGAGGGGTCCTATCACTTGTCGCCCGCGCAAGCTCAGGCCATTCTGGAACTGCGATTACATCGATTGACCGGATTGGAGCATGAAAAGCTGCTTCAGGAGTACTCTGACAAGCTTGTCGAAATTGCGGACTACCTTGAAATCCTCAGGGATCCGGATCGTTTGAGGCAGGTGATTCGAGACGAGCTTAAAGAACTCGTTGAAGAGTTTGGCGACGACCGCCTGACCGAAATTACAGACTCACCTCACGACTTGAAGGTGGAGGACTTGATCACTGAAGAAGATCGGGTTGTCACCATTTCAAACAAGGGGTACGCCAAAACCCAATCTTTGTCAGATTATCAGGCGCAGCGGAGGGGTGGCACCGGTCGATCGGCGACCGCGGTAAAAGATGAGGATTTTGTCGAGCACCTGCTGATCGCGAGCACTCATGCCACCATTTTGTGTTTCTCCGATTTCGGTAAGGTTTACTGGCTCAAAGTCTTCCACATTCCACTGGCAAGCCGAAATTCCCGTGGGCGTCCCATGGTCAACCTCCTTCCTCTTGATGAGGGTGAGCGCATCACCTCCATACTGCCCATCGAGGGCTACGAGGAAGGCCACTACATCTTTATGGCGACTGCTCGAGGTACCGTCAAGAAAACCGACATTGCTCAATTCTCGCGCCAGCGCAGCGTGGGCCTCCGAGCGATCGAGTTGGGTGAGGACGACTGGCTGGTCGGCACCGCGGTAACCGACGGTAACTGCGACATTATGTTGTTCTCAAGCGAGGGGAAAGCCGTCCGGTTCGCAGAGTCCAACGTCAGAGCAATGGGGCGAACTGCCCGTGGTGTCAGGGGAATAAATCTTGCCGAAGGGCACCGCTTGATCTCGCTGATCGTGCCCAGAGCGGAAAGTCGAATCCTGACAGTGAGTGAGAATGGCTATGGCAAGCGCACAGAAACCACCGAGTTCCCAATTAAAGGGCGCGGCACTAAGGGTGTGATTGCCATGGCGACTAGCGAGCGGAATGGTGCGCTGGTGGGTGCTACCCAGGTTTTCGAAGGGGATCAGATAATGCTGATTTCCGATCAGGGGACGGCAGTCCGCACCCGGGTTGAGGAAATCTCGGTGCTTGGCCGAAATACTCAGGGTGTGCGGGTGATCAGAACCCGAGAAGACGAAAAGTTAGTGCGCATTAGTCGAATAGCCGAAGACGATGACGCGGTAGAGGAAGCGGCGATTGCGCAAGCGACCGAATCAGATGTGGCGGAAGACGAGTCGGGTGCGGGAGACTGAGTTTTGGCGCGCACGCATAACTTTTGTGCAGGTCCTGCGGCACTACCCGAATCAGTACTAACACAGGCTCAGTCCCAGTTACTCGAGTGGCAGGATGCCGGCGCGTCAATCATGGAGTTGAGCCACCGAGGCGCTGAGTTTCAGTCAGTGATTGAGTCGGCGGAAGCTCGGCTTCGTCGTCTGCTTACCATTAGCGATGATTACGCCGTGCTTTTCTTACAGGGGGGTGCCAGCCAGCAGTTTGCAGCCATTCCCCACAACCTTGGGTCTGATGCGCATTCTGCAGACTATGTGGTGACAGGACAGTGGTCGAAAAAAGCGCTGGCTGAGGGAGGTCGCTTCGTAAAAGCGTCAGTCGCCGCTTCCAGCGCTGATGATAACTTTAGATCAGTTCCCGCCTTTGATAGTTGGACCCTAAATCCCAATGCCGCTTTTCTCCATTATTGCCCCAACGAGACTATCGGTGGTCTCGAGTTTCCCTGGATCCCCGATGTGGCGGCGCCTCTGGTCGCGGACATGTCCTCGACATTGCTGTCTCGTCCGATCGATGTAAGCCGCTTCGGCGCGATTTATGCCGGTGCCCAGAAAAATATAGGGCCAGCGGGTCTGGTGCTTGTTATTGTCAGGAGGGATTTGCTGGGGGCTGCGTCAGAAAGGTGCCCTGCAACACTGAATTGGACCGTCGCCGAATCCAATCAATCGATGTACAACACCCCGCCAACATTTTCCATTTATCTGGCAGGATTGGTGTTTGAATGGCTGGAAAACTTGGGCGGCCTTGAAGCAATGGCAGAGATTAACCAAAGAAAAGCGGCAATGCTGTATACCCTGATCGATGAATCGTCCTTTTACGGGAATCCCATAGAGCCTGGCTGTCGCTCCTGGATGAATATTCCCTTCACTCTCGGGGATGAGTCTCTCGACAGCACCTTCCTCGCTGAGGCAGAGGAATTGGGATTGCTTAATCTCAAGGGGCACCGTTCTGTAGGTGGTATGCGCGCCAGTATTTACAATGCGGTACCGGAGACCTCGGTGCGCGCACTGTGTGATTTTATGCATGATTTTGAAGGTCGCCACGGGTGACTTATGGCCACTGACGAGCAACTCAGCGCCATACGAGCCAGGATCGATGCGCTCGATACCCAACTCCTCGAGCTGATAAGCGAGCGGGCGCGGTGCGCGCAGGAGGTCGCAAGCGTTAAGCTGGAGGCTTCGCGAGCCTCCAGCGAGGAAGCGCCTTTGTTTTATAGACCTGAGAGAGAGGCGCAGGTCTTGCGTGCGATTCAAGAGCGCAATCCTGGTCCCCTGCCAGCGGAATACATGGCGCGCATCTTTCGAGAAATCATGTCGAGTTGTCTGGCGTTGGAGCAGCCTCTCACCGTGGCATACCTTGGACCGCCTGGTACCTACACTCAGGCTGCGGCGCGGAAACATTTCGGCCAGTCGGCCATACAGGAAACCCATAGTTCTATCGCCGGGGTTTTCCGGCAGGTCGAAGAGAGGCGCTGCGACTTTGGCATCGTCCCGGTGGAAAACTCTACAGAGGGAATGGTGGGAGAGACCCTGGACTGCTTTCTGGAATCTCCCGTCAGAATTGTCGGTGAGATAGAACTCCCGGTAATTCATCATCTTTTTGTGGGAGAGCAGACCGGAGACGGCGAACTATCCTATGTGGCTGGGCACCCGCAAGCCTTGGCTCAATGTCGCAGTTGGCTCGATGCTAACTTGCCAACCGTGCCCCGCAAGGAAGTGTCGAGCAATGGCGAGGCAGCCCGACGTGCCAGTGAGGAAGTCGGCGTTGCAGCTATCGCCGGCGATCTTGCCACTGAAATGTATCCCCTTGTCCGTCGATCCACTTCAATACAGGATTATGCGAGCAACACAACGCGGTTCCTGGTCTTGGGTAACGAATTTGTTCCCCCCAGTGGAAGCGACAAGACGTCGGTGCTGATTGCCAGCCGAAATCGCCCCGGTGCGCTGCTAAATCTCCTGAGGCCTTTTGAAGAGGCTGAAATCAGTCTCACGCGCATAGATAGCAGGCCATCAAAGACAGAGAAATGGACCTACGTGTTCTTTATTGAGTTTGAGGGGCATCTAGAGGAGGCTGTGGTAGCTCGGATCATGGAAGAGCTTGAGGAGCAGTCCATCATGCTGAAACGCCTCGGCTCTTATCCGTGCGCGCCTCTCTAGGAGGCTGGGAACATGACACGTTTTTCCGCAAGTTCGGTCGTTTTTCTTGGTCTGGGATTAATTTCAGGGTCACTGGCGTTGGCCCTTCGTGCTACAGGCTGGCGAGGGTCGCTATCTGCATGGGGTCCACGAGAACCCAGTTTGCAGCGTGGACAGAAGCTCGGGGTTATTGACGGCTATACCCTGAATCTTGACGAGGCAATTCAATCCGCAGAGCTCATTGTTGTTGGTGCGCCACCCATGGCATCAGGAGATCTTCTGGCCACCGTTTTGCCAAAGCTTGATGCTCTTGATCAGCGTCCTGTGGTCACCGACATGGCGAGTATTAAAGGTTGGGTCATCGACCGCGCCGGTTATAGCTACTCGCGATTTGTGCCCGGGCATCCGATAGCGGGATCCGAGCACAGTGGCGTCGAATCAGCTCAGGTCAGATTGTTTCAGGGAAGGGAAGTGATCCTCACGCCAAATGAAGAGACTGATCTTCAGGCTATAGAGTTGGTATCAGCGATGTGGCAGGCCGTGGGGTCCCGTATCACCCTCATGACTGTAGCCGATCATGATGCCGCGTTGGCAGCAAGTAGTCACTCGCCGCACATGCTGGCTTATGCGCTGACAAAGGCGCTGGCAGAGGATCCTCTGGATTCGATGCGGCATGGTGGTGGCGCCCTCAGAGATATGACCCGGATTGCCGGATCGGATGCGTTGATGTGGCGGGATGTGGCGCTCACCAATCGAGCGGCGCTGGTTGACGCACTTACTCGCGTCGAAGCCGAGATCGCCATGTTGAAGCGGAATATAGATGCTGAAGATGGTGCGGCCCTGGAAGCTTATTTTACGACCTGCAGGGAGGTAAGGCGTAGCCACGACGCCATTCTAAATCCTCTCGCAGACCCTTCGTCAGTGACTGAAGACTCAGCGTCATAGAGTCGGTAAAGGACTACACATCGTGAAATTTCTGGCACAGCCTGGCGGCATTCTCACCGGTGAAATACGGGTACCTGGCGACAAATCCATGTCCCATCGCTCAGTCATGTTGGGATCACTCGCCGAGGGTGTCACACGAGTCCACGGATTTTTGGAAGGCGAAGACGCGTTGGCAACGGTAGCAGCCTTTAGGGCCATGGGTGTCCGGATTGATGGTCCGACTAACGGTGAGCTAACTATTAATGGGGTAGGACTTCGCGGCCTGCAGGCGCCGAACAGACCCTTAGATATGGGTAACTCCGGTACCAGCATGCGATTGCTAAGTGGTCTGTTAGCTGGTCAACCTTTTGACTCCACGTTGATAGGTGATGCGTCCTTGATGAAGAGACCCATGGGTCGGGTAATTACTCCATTGGAAAAAATGGGTGCCACCATCAGTAGTGCCGAGGAGGGGCGTCCGCCGCTACACATCAAGGGAGGCAGGACGCTGACAGGCATTCACTACGACCTGCCGATAGCGAGTGCACAGGTAAAATCCTGCGTGTTGCTCGCTGGATTAATGGCGAGTGGCAAAACGTCGGTTACCGAGCCCGGGCCAACACGTGATCATACCGAGCGTATGTTGCGAGGCTTCGGCTACACCGTTGAACAAGCGGCCGGTGTTATTTCTGTTGAAGGGGGTGGTTGTTTACAAGCGGCCGACATAGACATCCCGGCGGATATATCTTCAGCCGCGTTTTTCCTTGTGGGCGCCAGCATTGCGCCCGGCTCAAATCTCCTTTTGAAGCACGTGGGGATGAACCCGACTCGCACGGGTGTCTTGAATATTCTCCATTTGATGGGTGCCGACATCGAGATCATCGATCCAAGAGAAGTGGGCGGTGAACCGGTAGCGGATTTGCGTGTGCGGCATGCACCCTTGAAAGGCATCAATATCCCAGAAGAGTTGGTCCCGCTTGCTATCGATGAGTTTCCTGCACTCTTTATCGCAGCCGCATGCGCCGAGGGCACTACCGTACTCTCGGGTGCTGAGGAGCTTAGAGTTAAGGAGAGTGATCGTATCGCCTCCATGGCAAAAGGTCTTACCGAACTGGGTATCGTCAATCATCCGACACCTGATGGCATTGTGATAGAAGGGGGTTCGATGGGATCGGCGACTGTTGAAACGTTTGATGACCATAGAATTGCGATGAGTTTTGCCATCGCGTCCCTTAGATCGACAGGTCCTATCAGCATTTTGGATTGTGATCACGTCGCCACCTCTTTTCCTGGTTTTGCAGAGATCGCCAACGGCGTTGGTCTTAAGCTGGACAGCCAGTGATGGGTGGCGCTCCCGTTGTATGCATCGATGGCCCGAGTGGTGCCGGAAAGGGAACTCTGGCAGTGCGGCTCGCTAGACACCTTGGATGGCACTTACTCGATAGCGGCGCGCTATATCGACTGGTAGGTAAAGCCTGTCTCGACGCCGGCGTCGCCTGGGATGACGAGGGAGCAGTGGCGAGAATTGCTCGTTCGCTAGACGCTGAATTTGACGTAGTCGGCGATGAGGTGGTTGTTAAGCTGGGAGGTGTCGACGTTACTGCAGATATTCGCTCGGAACTGGGTAGCAAAGGCGCTTCATCTGTGGCGGTTTTACCCATGGTAAGAGCGGCGCTTTTAGAGCGCCAACGCGAGTGGGCTCAGCCGCCTGGCCTTGTTGCCGATGGACGGGACATGGGCACCCAGGTTTTCCCCGATTCCCCGCTGAAAATCTTTCTCACCGCCAGTGTTGAGGCCCGTGCTGAGCGGCGATATTCCCAGTTGCTTGCAAAGGGTGAAAGTGTTAGCCTGCCGCGCCTTCTGGAGAGCATCAGGGACCGGGACGCGCGCGATTCTACTCGCTCGGTGTCGCCGCTGGTTGCCGCGGAGGACGCCGTTTTGGTTGATAGCACCTCGCTAACAATCGATGGGGTTCTTGAGCGTGTAACAACTCTTGTTGCCGACAGAGGATTATTAGGGCGGGTATCCGGTTAACGGCCAGACACCTCGGATTCCGCAAAATTTATTGACCCGGTGAGTCTGGATACCGGCTAAGGCGTGTTGTAGCCGCCGCAAACACAGGTAAATCCCATGAGCGAATCCTTCGCCGAATTATTTGAAGAAAGTCTGAAAACCGTCGATATGGAGCCCGGCTCTATTGTTACGGGCGTCGTCATTGATATCGACAATGAGTGGGTGACGGTTCACGCCGGTCTAAAGTCAGAAGGTGTGATTCCCCTCGATCAATTTATAAACGCAAACGGTGAGTGCACGCTCAACGTTGGCGATGAGGTGCAGGTAGCGCTTGAGACCGTTGAAGACGGTTTTGGTGAAACCAAGCTCTCCCGTGAAAAAGCGAAGCGCGCAGAGGCGTGGAAGCGTCTTGAAGCTGCGCACGTTGCCGAAGAAGTCGTGGCGGGTGTTATTAATGGAAAGGTCAAGGGCGGATTCACGGTCGATATTGACTCTATTCGCGCGTTCCTTCCCGGATCGCTTATTGATGTTCGACCCATTCGTGAAACCACTCACCTTGAGGGCAAGGAACTCGACTTCAAGGTCATCAAGCTTGATCAGAAGCGGAACAATGTTGTTGTTTCTCGACGAGCAGTTATGGAAGCTGCAAACAGTCAGGAGCGCGAAGAGCTACTTGAGAACCTCCAAGAGGGGATGTCAGTCAAGGGCGTTGTTAAGAATCTTACCGACTACGGTGCCTTTGTTGATCTTGGCGGAGTTGACGGGCTTCTCCACATCACAGATATGGCGTGGAAGCGTATCAAGCACCCCAGTGAGATCGTCGAAGTTGGTCAGGAGATGGATGTAAAGATTCTGAAATTCGATCGTGAGCGCAACAGGGTATCCCTGGGGTTGAAGCAGTTGGGCGAGGATCCCTGGGTGGAGATCACAAACCGTTATCCCGAAGGTAGTCGAGTCAATGCCCGCGTCACCAACCTCACTGATTACGGTTGCTTCGCGGAAATAGAAGAGGGTGTTGAAGGTCTCGTGCACGTATCCGAAATGGATTGGACCAACAAGAACGTTCACCCCTCAAAGATCGTTCAGTTGGGTGACGAAGTTGAGGTCATGGTTCTTGATATCGACGAGGAGCGACGCCGGATTTCACTGGGCATAAAGCAGTGCACCATGAATCCCTGGGATGCCTTTGCTGCTGACCACGCCAAGGGTGATCGAATCTCCGGAACTATCAAGTCGATTACTGACTTTGGTATTTTCATTGGACTCGACGGCAACATCGACGGTTTGGTTCACTTGAGCGATATCAGCTGGAACGAGACTGGCGAGGAAGCGGTTCGCAACTACAAGAAAGGTGATGAGATTGAAACGGTCATTCTGTCGATCGACCCAGAGCGTGAGCGTATCTCTCTGGGCGTGAAGCAGATGGAAGAGGATGGTTTTAGTCTCTACGTCAGCGAAAATGACAAGGGCGCCATCGTCACTGGTATCGTCACTGAGGTGGACGCTAAAGGTGCGACCATCAAGCTTGGTGATGAGGTCGAAGGGTACCTAAAGGTCGCTGACATCAGTCAGGAGCGGGTCGAGGACGCGCGAACAGTGCTGAACGTAGGCGATTCGGTCGAGGCTAAGATTACCAATGTAGACAGAAAAAACCGGTCTCTGGGTTTGTCCATTAAGGCAAAAGATGTAGACGATGAGAAGGAAGCAGTCGAGTCGCTCAAGCAGCAGGATGAGGCGGCATCACCGGGAACCATCGGTGATCTTATCAAGGCGCAGATGGACGGACAGTAAATCCTTGATGTCCCACATCGAAAAGGCCCGCAAAGCGGGCCTTTTTTTTAAAAAGCGCTTTTAAATTAATGAGTTGCAACCCGCCTCCAGCTGTGGAAAATAGGGGCCTAGAGGAGAAACGAAGATATCCCATGACCCGAAGCGAACTAATCGAGCTAATGGCATCACGACAGGATCAACTCAGCGCGAAAGATGTTGAGCTGGCGGTAAAGTTGATCATAGACCACATGGCCGAGACATTGGCTGCCGGCGAGCGGATAGAGATCAGAGGCTTTGGCAGTTTCTCTCTGCATTACAGAGAGCCCCGTCGGGGCAGAAATCCAAAGACTGGCGACACAGTTGAGCTTGATGGGAAGCATGTCCCGCATTTCAAGCCAGGGAAAGAACTTCGCGAGCGAGTAAATCGGTCTTTGAAGACAGGTTTTTAACCGTGCGGATTTTCCGATCCTTGCTGGCCGGTATTACTCTGCTGCTGGCCGTTATCGCAGGCGCTCTTTTTTCTATTCAAAATACAGCTTCCATTTCCTTGGATTTGTTATTTATAGAACTTCCAGCGCGCCCCGTGTCCCTTTGGTTGTTGCTTATGCTCGGCATTGGCTTGAGTCTCGGTCTTGTCGCTTCAACGGCCCTGATATGGCGGCAGAGGGCGGCATTGCTGAAGCAGCAACGGGAAAACTCGCGTCTTCAGGTGGAGCTGGAGAGGCTTCGCCGCGCAGGTGTGACCAGCGGTGAATGATCTACTCCTTCTTGGGATCTTGACGATAGCAATTGGTCTTGGTTGGTGGCTCGGTAGACGTTCAGTAAGCAGTAGAGCGGCCCTCTGGGACTTCCGTTCCACGCCGCCTTCCCAATATTACCGGGGGCTGAATTTTTTGCTCGACGGCAGTCAAGATAGCGCTATCGACGCATTCACCAAGGCGCTGGAAGTAAATGCAGAAACCTTTGATACCCATATTGCACTGGGCAATATCCTCCGCCGGCGGGGAGAGGTGGAGCGAGCCATAAAAGTTCACCAGAATTTATTGGCCCGACCAAGTTTGCCGGTAGCTCAGCTTCACCTGTCACATTTAGAGCTTGCGAGGGACTATATATCTGCGGGCTTGCTTGATCGCTCGGAGCGTTTACTCAAAGATCTGGTGTCGGAGTCTGGGGCGCACAAGCGGGTCGCACAGCGGCACCTTCTTGAGATTTATGAGGCGCAGAGAGACTGGGATAAAGCTCTTGAGGTGGCCTCTGAGTTGCTCCCTAAGCGAAGTCTATTGAGGGCGAGATCGGGAGATGCTGATGAGGTGGGTCAGCCAGTGCCTGCCTTACTGGCGCATTACTGCTGTGAAAAAGCGGAAGAAATGATTGACCGAGCCGACTTCCAGTCGGGCAGGGACTTTTTGGAACAGGCACTTCGTTACGACGAAGCCTGCGTCAGGGCGACGATGACCCTGGGTTCACTGGAAGTGAAGGCGGGAAATCCCGAAAGAGCGATCAAGGTTTTACAGTCACTTGCGCAACAGGATGCAGACTTCATTGCTGAAAGTACTCATCTACTCCGGGATGCCTTCGTGGCAGCGGATCGGAGAGGGGAGTTACTGGAATATCTTCAGGCGAGTTTCAAGCGAGCGCCGAATACGTCACTGGTCTTATCAATTGCTGAGGAGCTTCATGATAGTAAAGGTCCTGAAGCCGCCAAAGGTTTTCTAAGGGATAATCTTGAAGGTAGGCCCTCTCTCAGAGGTCTCGAGCTGCTGATGAAATTGCATAGCCAGAGCGAAGTGGGTGAGGACGAGGCGTTGGAGCTGGCCACCATTAATAAGTTGGTGGCTGGACGTTCAAGCTACCGTTGTGGTCACTGTGGTTTTCGAGGGCAAAGCCTTCATTGGCATTGCCCGGGGTGTAAACATTGGGGAACTATAAAGGACCTCACTGTCACGCGAGAGGCTGACTATGTTTAACCTTTGCTCGGGGGATGCTTTGTAAATGGTTGATGCGAAGGGTCCTTTGATTGTGGCGCTGGATTTTGACTCTGCGAGAGAGGCGCTGGATTTGGCTAGCCTATTGGATCCCAAAACTTGCCGAGTGAAAGTAGGCAAGCAGCTTTTTACCCGGGAAGGACCGGCAGTATTAAAGGCGCTGGGTGATCGAGGCTTCGATATATTTTTGGATCTGAAGTTCCACGATATTCCCAATACTGTTGCCAAGGCCTGTCGGGCGGCGGCTGAGCTGGGGGTATGGATGGTTAATGTCCACGCCTCGGGCGGGAGTAGGATGATGATGGCGGCCCGCGAAAGCTTGGTCGAATTTCCCGATCCTCCCAAGCTTATTGCGGTAACCGTGCTGACCAGTATGGCTCCGGAAGACCTGCTGGAGACCGGTAGCCCCCATTCGCCGATGGAGCGAGTACTGTTACTGGCGGAGTTAGCACAGCGCGCGGGAATGGACGGTGTTGTCTGTTCAGCGCAGGAGGCTAGAGTATTGCGTGAGCATCTGGGAGCAGACTTTGATTTGGTGACACCAGGGATAAGACTCCCCGAGGATAATGTGGGTGATCAGCGTCGAGTACTGTCACCTCGAGACGCGCTAGACGCCGGTGCGACATATTTGGTGGTAGGTCGGCCCATCACTGGGGCGGCCGATCCCGCAGGCGCACTGCAGCACATACGTTCCTCTATTGAAGCTAATTAATATCTATTCTGTTCAGGGATGATTTCTCCCATCTGCTGTGGCCCTACATTGGGGTGGAGTCAATTAAGACTCAGCAACCTGGATAGGAGAAGATAGAATGGTAAAGACACCAAGTTTTGATAGGCTCGGCACATCGGTATCTTCGCGAGTTTTAGGAGGGGCTTCCCTCGATCGTGTGTTTAGGAAAACTTTGATCGGCATCGCACTGGTATGTTCATTGTTCGGCGCAAGTGCCTCTTTGATGGCCGGTGAAACTGTTAACATAAATACCGATTCAGCGGAGGTGC
>CAXPOA010000241.1:0-5043 GCA_964218505.1 Luminiphilus sp. | reverse complement strand
TTGCCTGAGTTAGAAGTCACGACTTCAATGACGGTACCGCGATCGGTCTCGGTCTCAAGCTCGGCGAAGGTCAGTGAGCCCTCATTGTCCCAGGGCGAGGAAACCAATAACTCGCGGGTCACCGTATCGGCACCAACCACCCAGGTTAAAGAGTCCGCGCCGTCTGTGTACAGCGGGAATGCGATCTCGTAAGGCTGCTGTGCGCCGGGGGACTCAACAGTGCGATCTGCCTCGCTGTTGCATCCAGAGCCACTCGATTGGTTGTATGCACACTCGTAGACCCGGATGTAATCCACCTCCATCGCCGAAGGAATCGCCCCGGGGCCCACGTTGCCGGGCAGATTACCGCCCACTGCAAGGTTTAACAGCAGGTGAAAATCCCGGTTGAAGGGCGCCGCGCCCTCCCCTCGCTCATAACCAATACCAGTCCCGCCGTAGTAGTAGGAGTACCAGTGATCCGCGTCGACCGTCATAAAGTTACGATCGTCTACAAACCAGCGGATATAGTCTTCGGTCCACTCGATTGCATAGATATGGAAATCGTCGCCAGGATTCTCAACGCCGATGCTTTCGGTGGTAGTTTGATTGAGGGGCCAGGCAAATCCGTGGTGAAGAGACGCGTAATAGTTTTCATCCGCCGTACCTGCGTTCACCACCTCCATGATGTCGATTTCACCACCGGAGGCCCAGCCGCCAAAGCGATCATCGCTGGGCAACATCCAGAAAGCGGACCACAGGCCCTTGCCAGAGGCTGATTTGATCCGCGCCTCAACCCGCCCATACTGGAAGTCGAGCTTGCCCAGCGTTCGAATACGGCCCGATGTGTAGGGGAAGCCGGGCTCTACCTGCTCACTCCGAGCCTCTACCCGGAGAATCCCCTCTTCAACTACCAGATTGTCCTTGGTGTACCACTGCAGTTCGTCATTGCCCCAGCGCGCCAAGCCATATTCACTGCCATCACCGGTCTGAATATCCCAGTTGCCAAGATCGAGAGCATCTCCGTCAAATTCATCGCTCCAAACCAATGTCCACTCGGCGCTTGCTTCAGGATAGAAAGGGTCTACCACCGGAGACTCGGCACCACCGCCGCCACAGGCTGCCAATCCCCATACAAGAAAACCCGTAAAGAACGCACGCATAGGAGTGCCGCTAGCTAAAAACATGTAACTGCTCGCTGTTTAGAATTAGGGATGATGAGAGGTCGCATTTATCCCACAGTCCTTAATCGGGATTAAGCCAAAGTCGACAATCTGGACTGTCAGTAGGACAAAGGGGATGCCTTGTTTTTAGGCCATTTTTCGCCCTATTTGACGAAAATTTTTTGGCGGAATTTATCTCACAAATCCGCTTGCGTTAGGCCAGTAAATGCTGAATGGCCGTTCGATAGTTCCGGCTTACCTTCAGCGCCGAACCTGACGACGTATGCAGCAGCGCCTCCCCCTTTGGCAATCCCTCAACCCGCTCAATCCGGTTGATGTTAACGATAGTCGATCGATGAATTCGCGCAAAGTAAGCGGGTAATCGTTGCTCCAATTCCTTCATTGTTGAGCGAAGGATATGAGTTGCCCCACCGGCGTGGACGCACATGTAGTCCCCGGCCGCGTCCACCCAGTCAATCATCTCGTATTCCAGTAGCACGGTTTGCTGTCCATCCTTGATCGGCAGCTTGGCAATATCATCAGAACTTAGCCCCATCCACGGCGTATCTTTTCCACCTTTGGTGTGGGTCGACTCAATCGCACGGAGCGCCGCTCCCTTGCCAGACGACGCCGCTCCCTCATCGGCATCCTCGAGAACCCGCCTAGCCAGCCATCGCTCTCTGGCGCGACTGACCGCCTGCTCTACCCGCTCGCTCTCAAAGGGCTTAAGAATGTAATCCACGGCGTGAAGCTCAAAGGCCTGAAGGGCAAAGTCATCAAAGGCTGTAGCAAAAATAATCAGCGGCATCGTGTCGCTTTGCAGGCGCTTGACCACATCAAATCCGTTAAAGCCGGGCATTTGTATATCGAGAAACAGAACGTCCACCGGTTCCGTAAGTAGCCCCGCGAGGGCTTCTCGACCATTTTTGTATAGCCCGCGAATCTCTGTATTTGGTACCTTGGATAAGATACCCGCGAGATAATCGAGGCTCAGGGGCTCATCATCGACAACCGCCACCCTCAACCTGTCAGTCATATTGCAATACCTCCACCGCCGGAATGGAAATGCTGATCCTCAGCCCGCCCAGCACGGACCTGGCTAACTCCACAGTGCTTCTATCACCATACAGGTTTTTGAGCCGCTCCCTTGTATTTCGCAAACCGACTCCTGTGCCCTCGGGACCATCTTCGGCGCTGGACTGTAGATCCTGATCCGCGTCACCACTCCCCGAATCCTCTACTGCTATACGGATCATTTTGTCTGATGCTGAGGCTGAGATCCGAATCGTTCCTCCCGCCTCGCTCTTGCCAATGGCATGTTTAATCGAATTCTCAACCAGAGGCTGAAGCAAAAAACTTGGCACTGCCAACCGCGTCACTTGCGGATCAATGTCGAACTCCACCGACAATCTATCGACAAAACGCACGCGCTCGATATCCAAATACAGTTCAAGTGCCGCGCACTCCTCCTCTACCGGCACAACATATTTTCCATCGCTCTCCAGGGAAAAGCGCAGAAAGGCGCTCAATTTTGCCAGCATGCTCTTGGCATCTTCCTGACGGGCGCCCGTAATCAGGGCCATAACTGAATTCAAGGTATTAAAAAGAAAGTGAGGATTTAACTGATACCTGAGCAGCTTGAGCTGCGCGTCTCTGGTTTCAGATTTTGCGATGATCATATCCATCGCCTCCCGGCGCTGGCGAGCCTCGTACTCGAGAAGCATCTCTCGCTCGCGCTGAAGCAGCTGATAATACTTAATGCCGTGGTACAGGGCGGCCCAGGTCACGAATACGAAAATAGACGGGTAGGACCACCCGCCAAAATCTGCCCACACACCGGTCTCGCCAGTCATTGCCATGAACATCAGCAGCCGGAGAACCGCCCAACAAATGGCAAAAAGCAGGGCCGCGCCGATCGCCATTAGCACGCGGCGCCATACCGGCCAGCCCCAAATAGCCCTGTACAGATAGCGTAGCGGTAGGGTTAAAAAAATCCCCAGAACCGATTGGCCAATATTGTGCGCGAGATAAGACAGCTCAAATTGGTTGTAGGGCAAGCTTAAACTCACGTAAGTGATGACTGATAACCCGAACCAGCCGGCCAGCTGCAAGGCCCAAAAGAGATTGCCAGTGTCAGCAACAATTCGATAACGCCAATCGGCTGATGTGGCTTCTGCGGTCATAGTAAGGTCCAAGCTGCAACCCGCTGACTATACCAGCGCCATGACCCGCACATGGGCGCTCGAGATGGTCTCGGACAGGAAAGAATGGCAGCACCTGGACAAGAGCTGGGCACCTGCTGGAAGCACTAATAAATAACGCTCAGTTCAGTGACCGCATGCACTCGAGCCTGTTACTCGCCCATCACGATCAAGGTCTTCTGCCCCGTCGCTTTTTTGCCATAAACCTTGACAGCATCGACGGATAGCGCCGCCTCAAGGCTCACGGTCTCGGAATAATGACTGGCGAAGGTTGTTTTTAGCCCCGCCACAACCCGCTGTTGCATGGCAATCATTCGTTCAAGTCCGGCGCGTTTTTGCAGGAAAGGAAATAACAACCACCCTCCCACACTCCAAGCGAAGCCGTAACCACGAGTAAGCGTAGTGGGCGAGGGATCCAACATGCCATAGATGTAAACCTGTTTGTGCTCGTCCGAGCCGTATCGACTCCAGGTGGTCATGCGCTTTTGCGCCGCCATTTCCATGGCACCCAACAGTTGATTCGACAGCGTGCCACCACCGATAGGATCAAACGCCACCGTGGCGCCCGTGGCTTCGATCGCCTCGAGCAGGTCCGCTGCGAAAGTTGGCTGGCTGGAATCCAACACATAGGTTGCCCCCTGCTTGGTTAGCAACTCCACTTGCTGGGAGGATCGGACAATATTGATCAGGGGGATGCCATCTTCGATGCAGATTCGATTGAGCATCTGGCCAAGGTTCGAGGCCGCTGCCGCATGAATGATCGCTTTGTGTCCCTCCATCTTTGCGGTTTCGACAAACCCGAGGGCTGTCATCGGGTTCACAAAGCATGAAGCGCCCTCTGCGGCACTTACATCGTCGGGAAGAGGTAAACACTGGAGCGCTGGCAGCACGCGATAATTGGCAAATAGCTCACCCCCAAAGGCACCGACCCGCTTGCCCAAAAGCGCCTGCGCCCCATCGGAACTGCCAGCGGCAATGACCGTGCCGCCTGCCTCGTTGCCAACGGGCAGCCACTGATTAAGACGACTCGACATCGCTCGCATCATGGCATCAGGCACTACCAGACTGACGGAGGGATAGCCGTTGCGCTCCCCCTGTTCAGCAGCGTCCGTATCCAGAATCCCAAACATGAGACCAAGATCCGAGGGATTAATCGGCGCGGCCTCAACTTTGATCATTACCTCGTCAGGGCCTGGCTCGGGAATCTCAACCTCAAATAGAGCACATTCGATCGTGCCACTATCGTGAAGACAAGACTGTAACTGCAAACTTTTCATGGATGGTCCTCAAGTTAACCGGGTGTGATCACCCCTTCATGGCGGCGGAGTATGTCAGGTTCACGGCCGGAACGCAGGTCATAAATAACCGTGTAGGCCAACACGGCCTGCACATATTCTCGGGTTTCCTTAAATGGGAGGCTCTCAATCCACTGATCTGCAGGCATCTCCCGACGCCAGCGGTCAACCCGATGAGGGCCCGCGTTGTATCCCGCCAGCGCCATAGCGCGGTTTTGGTCAAAACGCTCGAGAAGCTGGCGATAATAGTGACTGGCTATTCTGGCGTTGTACTCAGGATCATGAAGTGACGACCGACGCCACGGCAAACCGAGTTTTTTTGCGACCTGTCGCCCCGTACCGGGCATTACTTGCATCAGACCCAGAGCACCGGCGCTAGACTCGGCTTGGGGATACATCGCGCTTTCG
>CAXPOA010000240.1:0-8105 GCA_964218505.1 Luminiphilus sp. | reverse complement strand
GGCGCTGTTACCGAAGACGATCAGCATCAAGACACCTCTTTTATCCCCGAGCAGCAGCTCACCGACGGTGAGCGGATTGTTGGCAATGATTGGGCGCTACGTGCCATCGCCACTCCCGGCCACGTGGATAATCATTTTTGTTTTTTGCTCGAGGAAGAGGGTTTGGTTTTTGCGGGCGATCACATCATGAATGGATCCACGGTCGTCATTGTGCCCCCGGGCGGCAATATGAAAGCCTATATTGCATCACTCGAGCGGTTGCTCGATTTCCCGGTCACAGCGATTGCTCCGGGTCACGGCGAGATCATTCCCGATTGTCGAGCCGAGGTAGAAAAACTGGTCCGGCATCGCTTGATGCGCGAGGCCAAAGTGATTGCGGGTCTGAAGGAAACAGGCCCTGCTACTCTCGATGAGTTAGTCGTTGTTGTGTACAACGATGTTGATCCTGGGCTGCATGAATGGGCGAAACTGTCGATGCTTGCTCACCTGATTAAACTCGATGAAGAGCAAAGGGCGGTGGAAGAGGCAGGACGCTGGCGTTTATCCTCGGTTTGAAGCAGGATATCCGGCCGGTTACTAGCCGGTGAATAGTGCCTCAGGGGGCCCGATGCTTTTGTACCAGGTAGCTGTGGTGCATTAAGCGAGAGGTGGTCTAGCAGCAATAGTGGCAGAGACACCGGACGCAGACTTCCGACAAACGTTGAAAGAATTTAAGAACAAACACGATAAGAGGAGACCCCCATGCAGGGCTTGATGATGGATATTCCACTAACGATCACGTCGATCATTTACCACGCGGAGAATGTTCACGGTCACAAAGAGATCGTATCAGTCACTCGGGATAATCCTCGTCATCGCTACACGTATCGTGATGCGTTCAGGCGCAGTCGCCAGCTGGCAAACGCGATTTCGGTGTGGGGTCTTGAGCGCAGCGATCGAATTGCAACGCTGGCCTGGAACGACTACCGGCATCTGGAAACTTATTACGCAGCGGCTTGCTCAGGCTATGTCTGTCACACGATTAATCCGCGGCTGTTTCCCGAGCAGATTGTGTACATCATCAATCACGCCGACGACCAGTATGTGTTTACCGACCCCGATTTCATGCCCTTGATCGAGCAGGTTGCAAAAGAATGCCCCAACGTCAAAGGCTGGGTAGTGATGACCACCTCCGAGCATATGCCCGAGACCTCCCTCGACAACGTGCATTGCTATGAGGAATTGATGGCGGGCCAGCCTGAGACCTTTGAGTGGCCCGAGCTCGATGAGCGTGATGCCTGTGCGCTTTGTTACACCTCGGGCACCACCGGAAATCCAAAGGGCGTGATGTACAGCCATCGATCGACGGTGCTGCACACCTACGCAACGCTGATGCCTGATGCGCTGGGTATGTCTGCAGGCGATGTGGTACTGCCTATTGTGCCGATGTTCCACGTAAACGCATGGGGTAACCCCTACGCCTGTCCAGTTGCTGGCGCGAAGCTTGTAATGCCGGGCAACAAGATGGGTGATGGTGAAACCCTCGCGGCCCTCATTAATGAAGAAGGTGTCACCATGTCTGCGGGTGTTCCCACGGTGTGGCTGAACTTGCTTGCACATTTAAAGAGCTCCGGACAGCGGGTCGATACCTTGAAGCAGGTGGTCGTGGGCGGCTCGGCTTGTCCGCTTTCGGTCATGGAAGAGTTTGATACCTACGGGGTCGACACTCGCCACGCCTGGGGGATGACCGAGATGAGTCCGTTGGGGACGGGTAACGCCTCGGGATCTCATCGAGAGCTGTACAGTCAGGGCGACTTCAGAAAGCTTAGAACTACCGTCGGCACGCCGATCTGGGGAGTTGAAGTGAAGATCACCGACGACGACAACAAGGAGCTGCCCTGGGATGGCGAGGCCTTCGGCGCCCTTAAGGTCAGAGGGCCCTGGATCTGCTCCAGCTACTACAAATTGGAGGGATCCGACGCCCATGCGGAGCCAGGCTGGTTTGAGACCGGCGATGTGGCGACCATCAGCCCCGAGGGTTACGTGTCGATTACTGATCGGACCAAAGACGTGATCAAATCCGGTGGTGAGTGGATTTCCTCGATAGAAGTGGAGAATTGCGCGACAGGCCATGACAAGGTCGCCGAGGCGGCGGTGATTGGCCGAATTCATCCCAAGTGGGGCGAACGGCCTCTGCTAATCGTCGTGCGCAACGATGCGGGTGCAGACCTCACGCCCGATGAGCTCAAGGGCTTTCTCGATGGCAAGATCGCCAAATGGTGGATCCCTGACGATGTTCAGTTCATCGAGGATATGCCCCATACCGCGACCGGTAAGATCCAGAAGACAGCGCTGCGGGATATGTTCGCGGATTACCAGTTCCCCGACGCCTGAGACCGCCTGCCCGGCGGTTTTCAGACTGGTATTATTCCCCCGACTCGGATAGGGGTGGCGGTGTGAATCGTCAATAGTTACCGGCACAATAAGGGCAAGGCACCTCATTTGGGGCGCTATCTCGGGAAATTGATGAAGAAAATCGGCGAAATACTGATTGAATCGGGCAAAGTGTCCGAGCGCGACATCGAGCGGGCCATGCTGGCCCAGCGCGAGATGGGTGAGCGCATTGGTCAGGTGCTGGTCAAGCTAGGTCTCGTCTCCGAGCTCGATATGACGCAGGCGTTGTCACAGCAGCTCGACATACCACTACTGCTGGCTGCGGATTATCCCGAAGAACCGATTGAAGTCCCCGAAGTGTCGCCGGATTTTTTGTTCTCCAATCATGTGGTGCCTGTGTCCCGCACGGATACTGAGGTCACCTTTGCGGCCACAATGCCGCAGGAACCTTTCCTGATTAAAGCGCTGGGAATGGCGATGAGTCGGCCCGTGAAGGTGGTCTTTGGTCTGGAGACCGACATCGCCAAGGCGCTGGAAGCGCGAGCGGGGGGCGGCAGCGAAGAGGAAGAGGATGAATTCGGTGATCGCTTCTCCGGGCAGAGCGATGATGAATTTATCGAGCATCTAAAGGATCTTGCTTCGGAGGCGCCGGTCATTCGCCTCGTTAACCAGATTATTCATCGGGCGGTGGATATGGCTGCCTCGGATATCCATATTGAACCCTTTGACGATGGGTTGCAGCTACGCTACCGAGTGGATGGTGTCCTTCAGGATCAGCCCGACCCGCCCTCTGCAAACCTCGCGCCTGCGATCGCGTCGCGCATCAAGTTGTTATCGGGCATGAACATTGCCGAGAGACGCTTGCCTCAGGATGGGCGCATCATGACTCGGGTAAAAGGTCACGAACTCGATTTGCGGGTGTCGACCATTCCCACGGTTCACGGCGAGAGCATTGTGATGCGTGTGCTCGATCGGGAAAGCATTCGCTTGAGCCTGCCCGACATGGGTTTCTCTGCGGATACTCTCGCGCGGTATCAGGCGTTGTTGGCCCGTCCCCATGGTGTGTTATTGGTTACAGGGCCCACGGGCTCGGGTAAAACCACCACGCTTTATGCCTCACTCGCATCGCTGGATTCAGAGCGTCTCAAAATCATCACTGTCGAAGACCCTGTGGAATATCAATTGCAGGGGGTCAACCAGATTCAGGTGCAGGCCCAGATAGAGCTTACTTTCGCGCGTGCCCTGCGCTCCATCCTCCGTCAGGATCCCGACATCATCATGATTGGTGAGATGCGCGATACCGAGACCGCGCAAATTGGCGTTCAGTCAGCGCTTACCGGACATCTGGTGTTATCGACGTTGCACACCAACACCGCAGCGGGGGCTATCACCCGCCTCGAGGATATGGGTGTTGAGCGTTACCTGATTACCTCCTCTGTCAATGGCGTGCTTGCACAACGACTGGTAAGGACGCTGTGCTCAAGCTGCAAAGAAGAGGTCGAGCTCTCGGACGTGGCGATACGTCAACACAACCTCGGACGCTTCCTGTCCGAAGGGCAGCGCACAGTGTATCAAGCCACAGGTTGCGACCTCTGCGGACACACCGGGTACATTGGTCGAACAGCGATTCATGAACTGTTCCCTCTCGACGATGACATGCACAAAGTCATCATGGAGGGATCCGACGCTACCACTCTTCATAACACCGCGCGTCGCCAAGGCATGATCACGCTTTACGAGGATGGCTTGCGGAAAGTGGTGCGTGGCGAGACATCGATTGAAGAAGTTATGCGGGTGACTCAGGATCAAAGTGCAGACGATGAAGTCACCGGTGCCAAACCCCTTCGCGCATCTGATCCACTGACTCAGGCCACCGCCTGATGCCAGCCTTTACCTATAAAGCCGTCGGGCGTGACGGCAAATCCCAGCAGGGTGTGATTGAGGCTGATGGCCTTGATGTCGCAACTCGGCTGTTGCGCTCCCGTGGCTTAACGCCCTTAAAGATTCAGGAGGGTAGCGCCGACGACGAGGGTAAGCCCCCCTCGCGTCAGGAAGTGTTGTCTATGACGACCGAGTTGTCGGTGTTGCTTCGCGCAGGCTTGCCCCTCGATCGCGCATTAAAAGTACTCATTGATATGGATGGCCAGCCGCGAATGCGAGCGGTCTTGAGCGAGTTATTAAAATCGGTGAAGGGCGGTA
The DNA here is from genome assembly GCA_964218505.1 of Luminiphilus sp. Taxonomy (GTDB): domain Bacteria; phylum Pseudomonadota; class Gammaproteobacteria; order Pseudomonadales; family Halieaceae; genus Luminiphilus. The sequence continues at coordinate 3,533 of CAXPOA010000240.1, read as the reverse complement.
AGGCCCTCTCGATTGCGCTGCAGCCTTTCGAGGACACCTTTGGCTCGTTTTATTTGAGCATGGTACGAGCGGGCGAGGCGAGTGGTCAGCTCTCTGCCGTGCTCGATCGCCTGGTTGAGCATCTGGAGTCCGCTAAGGCGACCCGAGATTCTGTGGTCTCAGCGATGATTTACCCGGCCATCTTGTTAGTTGTGGCTGTGCTGTCGATCGTGGTCATGCTTGGCTTTGTTGTCCCGCAATTTGAGACCCTGTTTAACGACATGGGAGATGCTTTGCCGGCGATGACCAAAGGGGTGATTGCGGCGGCAGAATTCATCAAGGCGTGGGGGTTGCTACTCGCCATCTTTGCGGTGCTACTGGGTGTCTTATTTCAACGTTGGGCTTCCTCCGAGGCGGGCAAGACAGCCCTTGACCGGCGCCTGCTGTCGTTACCGATTGCGGGCAACATTGCCTTTGAATATGAGATGGCGAAATTTGCCCGTACGGTGGGGACGCTTCTGGGCAATGGGGTCTCTCTGCTAAAGGCTATTCAGATCGCGATTGATACGGTGGGCAACTTGCCGTTGAAAGAGGGCCTTGGCGTGCTGCCTCCTGCGGTGAAGGCAGGTAAACGCATGTCAGTCGCTTTGGATGAAACCGACATGTTTACGCCGATGGTGATTCAAATGACTCGGGTCGGCGAGGAGTCTGGCAGTCTCGATGGAATGATGCTGGACTTGGCCAAGGTGTTTGAAGACCATGTGGCCTCGGGTATTAAGCGGTTGCTTACCCTGCTCGAGCCAGTGTTGATATTAACCATGGGCGCCATTATTGCGGTCATTATTATCGCTATATTGATGGGCATTCTTTCCGTTAATGATTTGGCCATTTAGTGGCACAGTAAGAAGCAGTTCGGACAACTAACAGTGAGGAGCTACACCATGCATTTACAACGACGTCGCCGCCAGCGCGGTTTTACGCTGATGGAGCTGCTAGTTGTGCTGGCGATACTTGGCTTGCTGGTGAGTCTGGTGGGTCCTCAGGTACTGAATCAGTTAGGTGGTGCAAAAAGTAAAACTGCCAAGATCCAGATACGGGATCTCGAGCAGGCCCTCGAGATGTACAAACTCGACGTGGGTCGCTTTCCTTCCACCAGTGAAGGTTTGGATGCTCTGGTGAGCAAGCCCGGTAACGCAACAGGGTGGAATGGTCCCTATTTGAAGGGCGGTAAGGTGCCCAACGATCCCTGGAACAGGGAATACAATTACAAATATCCGGGCGAAAAAGCCGAGATGGATATTTTCAGTTACGGCCTAAACGGATCCCCGGGTGGTGATGGTGAGGACGCCGACGTCAATAACTGGGATTAGGCGCTCTCCTCAGCGCGGCTTCACACTGGTAGAAATCGTCGCCGCAATCACCGTGGCGGGATTGGTGCTGGCGATTGCTGTGCCTCAGTCCATTCGCTTTTACCAGTCCTTGCAGTATCGATCTGCAGTCAGGGAAACCATTGGGCTCCTCAACTCCGCGCGCGATGCGGCGGTGGCCCAGGGTGCCTCCCGTGATGTCCTGATCTCCCCCTCGGATCGTGTCGTTGCCTTTGGTGATGAGCGGGCCGAATTTGCTGACAACGTTGAGCTTGCCGCGCACTCCGCAAAGGAAGTAAACCGAGATGGCGTGGGCGTCATTCGCTTCTACCCCGATGGTGGCGCTAGCGGGGGTGGCATCGACATCACTCGAGGCGGTCAATCGGTCACGATTGCGGTGGACTGGTTGGTGGGTCGTGTGACCGTGGACTTCGGTGCAAACGATGATTAATTCGAGGCCAGCGCGTTCCCGAGGTATGTCTTTGCTCGAGATGATGGTGGCGATTGCGGTGCTGGGTATCGCCCTCAGTAGCTTGTATTCGGCGGCGTCGGGTGCCACACGCAATGTCCGCGCCGATGAGCGCTACGCTTATGCGGTGGAGCTTGGGCGTTCGCTGTTGGCAGACCATTCGCCTGCACCATCCTCGGGTCTAGATGTATCAGGGATTACCGAAGGCGGATTCAAGTGGTCGGTGATCGCGCTACCGGCCCGCACAGGTCGATCTGGTTTGGAGCCGGGCGCACTTCAGGAAATAGAGGTCGTCGTAAGTTGGGCTGATGGTCTGAAAGACCGGCGAATCCAGCTGGATTCCGTGGTCGAGGGCATCGCGGGAGAGGAGTCCCGATGATGAAGCGTGGGGCGGGTTTCACCCTGGTTGAGGTCATTGTCGCCTTGGCCATTATGTCTCTGGTCATGCTGGCGACGGTGACCGGGTTTCGCACCTTGGGTAATACCGCCACAACGATTACCAAGATGACCTCGCGCACTGATGAGCTCCGCAGCGTGAGCGCCTTTCTGCGAGACGCGTTGGAAAACTCGGTGGGAGGTGCCCATGGGGGGCAAAGTCAGGGTTTGAGTTTTGGCGGCAATGACGGCGTGAGCAGGCCGGTCGCTTACTTTCGGGTCGAGGAAGGGCGCCTGGCCTGGCGTGCCAAAATCCTCTTTGGCGAGGCCTACGGCGGCAGTTACTTCCTCCGCCTGGTGAAGCTTGACGACAAATTGATGTTGCAGTGGCAGGAACCCGAGGGCCAGACCGAGCCCAGGGATTGGGAGCAGGCTCCCGGACGTGAGGTGCTGGATAACCTGGAGCTGTTTGAAGTCTGGACCCGAGAAGGGGCGGACGCCGAGTGGACTCAGGAAAACGTAGAGCGGGAGACCCCGAGCCACGTGAAATTGGTGATTAAGGCGAATGGCAGGTTCTGGCCCGAGCTCGTGATGCAGGTGCAGCAATGAATGTGGGGATGTCAACACGGGCCCCGCACCGTCAACAAGTAACGAAGAGAGGTGTTCCCGTGGGGCCTGGGCGGCAATCCGGGGTCGCTCTAGGCATCGTGGTCTGGTTTATCGCGGGTATGGCACTGTTGGTCTCGGGCATCGTCTCAGAGGCGAGAATCGATACTCGCCTCGCTCAATTGCACTATTTCAAGGCTCAAGCGGCCGCGGCGGGTGATGGGGCCATTAATTTGGCGCTGGCGGAGCAAATTGGCCTGAAAGAAAGCGGCCAGCGAGGTGCCAATAGGCAACAAAACTACCAAATTGGTGGGAAAATTGTAGATATTCGGATGATTCCCGGTGGTTTGCTCGTCAATATCAGCACGGAAGGCCTACAAGGGCTGACAGCGCTTTTCTCGGTAGCGCAGCGGAGCCAAGCGGGTGATGAGGAGCGTTGGCGTTACTCACCAAATCGCCTCGCGAGGGCCGTGATAGCATACAGAGACGGGGTTCAGGGCCGTCGTGGCCAGCAGTTTTATGGTCTTGAGGACTTGATGCGGGTGCCGGGCGTCGACCGAGGGGTTTTCGATGCCGTCAGGGATTACATCGTCATCGAGGAATTGGCGGGTGGTTTCTCTGGAGACAATCGGCCCATCGAGGCCCGTTTGCGGCAACTGGGAGCGGCGATGGATGGCGGTGGTTCGATGCTCGAAGGCCCTGTGCAGCACGCGGCGGAGACCTTGCGAATCGATGCG
>CAXPOA010000239.1:0-23537 GCA_964218505.1 Luminiphilus sp. | reverse complement strand
GGCACAGTAACCCAAGTCAACGAATCCGTAGACTCGACCGGGTAATTAAGCTGATACCGCCTGCCAGCGCAGACCGAGAACCTTAATACTTGGCGGGTAGCCGCGTATTAATAATGATGTGACGACCTTCAAAGCGAATGTACTCGCCGATGGTCAGGTCTTTGAGAATGCGCGCGACCATCTCCCGAGACGCCCCCACCCGATCAGCAATATCTTGCTGGGTGAGTTTTTCGGGAATAAACAGGGTCCCGTCACCCCGCTCTTCCGAGAGATCCATTAACACGTTGGCAACCCGGCCATAAACATCCTGTAACGCCAGGCTCTTCACATCCGCGGTTAGCTTCCGAACGCGACCCGCCAGGTTGCTGATGAGCTGTCGGGTGATATTCGGATGTTCATCTAGCACGCCATTGAAGTCCTCTTTCATGACAATGCGAAATTCGCATTTCTCGACCGTGCGCACTGAGGCAGACCGGGTTGAGTCGTCAAGGAGGGCCAACTCGCCGAAGTAATCCCCCGCAGAGAGCGTGTTCATGATGAATTCTTTGCCGTTCTTGTCCGAGCAATAGACTTTGACCTTCCCACTTTCGATGACAAACAGTGAGTCCGCGGGATCATTTTCGTGGATAACAACGGTATTTTTGGGAAAAGCACGGGTCGTGCTGCTGGACTCCAGAGCTTTGAGTTCCTCTGCGTTGAGTCCGTGAAATATTTCCACTTGATCCAGCATTGCCTATGTGCCTCTTTTTCTTCTAAGGCCACGATACTACCCATAATTTCGCCAATCGACTATCCCCAAATAACGATATCTTGATCCCATCAATCGATTAACCGATGACTGCTTCTTTGCGGCTATACTGCCAATACACGGAGGTCAGCCTTGTCAGACTCAGACGACACATCAGCAGAATGGGCAGCCCGAATTGTGGAGGCGGCGAGTCCACTTAAGGACGCTATGGGTCGGCGCACCGTCTCCGTATCGGCAGACGAGCGCCGGGACCTCGACGCCCTGCTCGATGCGTTAGCGCGTCTTACCGATCTGGCAAATCAATCAGGCCGGGAAGTGAAACATGACCGTTTGAATATTATCGGCGCTGTTCGGGGTTACAGCGAAATGCTGGCCGAAGAGGCCTCGAAGCTCCATCCTTCTATCGCTAAGACCCTCCCTCCCCTACTTGGGGCCGTCGAGTCTCCAGTGGCACTAACTGGAAAAACCTCCGCAGCCAAAGCCGGGAAGCAAAAACTGGTGCAGGATCCGGGCGTTATTCTGGCGGTGGATGACCTGCCGGAAAATCGCGACTTGGTGTCCCGTCTTCTGAGCAGGGTTGGACATACGGTAATCACCGCCGAATCTGGCGAAGAAGCTCTTGAACTGCTGGAGACCATGGGGGTCGACGTGGTCCTGTTGGACTTAATGATGCCGGGAATCGGTGGGGCCGAAGTCCTTCAGCATCTCAAGAACGATGATCGACTCCGTGCAACACCGGTGATCATGATTAGTGGCCGGCAGGATATGGACCAAATCGTCGCGTGTATTGAAGCTGGTGCCGACGACTATCTTCTAAAACCCTTTAACCCCGTCCTACTTCAGGCTCGTATCTCAGCAGGCATCGAGCGCAAGCGCTGGTTTGATCGGGAGGATCAATACCGTGAGCAGCTGGAACGGCGGGAGCGCTTCATCCGAGCCACCTTTGGCCGCTACTTGTCGGATGAAATTGTCGAGGAAATTCTTGAAAGTCCTGAAGGGCTGAACCTCGGAGGGGATCTTCGCGAAGTGACCATCATGATGTCGGACATCCGAGGATTCACCACCTTAGTAGAGCACCTGCCCCCACAACAGGTGGTGACATTACTGAATCGCTACTTAGGGCGTATGACCGATATCATCCTCGAGTACGGAGGGACTATCGACGAGTTTTTGGGAGATGCGGTGCTCGCGGTGTTCGGTGCGCCAAAAAAGCAGGATGACGATACCGAACGTGCCCTGCGCTGTGCGCTCGCCATGCAAGCAGCAATGGATGAAGTCAATGAGGCTAATGTCAAGGATGACTTGCCGGCGCTTAGCATGGCGATCGCCCTGAATACGGGCTCTGTGGTGGCGGGAAATATTGGCAGCGAACGGCGCTCAAAATACGGCTTTGTGGGTCACGCGATGAACGTCACCTCCCGTATTGAAGACGCTGCAGGACCGGGGGAAGTTTTGATTTCCGACAGCACCCGTGCAAAATTACCCAAGGCCCTGGTGGTAGGGGATCGCCGAGAGTTGAGCGCCAAGGGTATTGAAGAAGCGCTGGTCGTTTTCCCGTTGACGGAGGTTAAATCGTGACGGGGAATTCACTGAAAGTCCTTCTGGTGGAGGACAATGCACTCAACCGCGATATGTTATCCAGACGACTGGACCGCGCCGGTTTTACGGTCATCACCGCTGAAGATGGTGCTGCGGCGTTAGACGAAATGCGCGCAAACGCGCCGGGTGCAGTGCTGCTTGATATGAATCTTCCGGTTAAAGATGGCTGGACCGTGGCCCGCGAGGCGAAACAGGATCCCGCGCTCGCCGCGATCCCTATCATCGCGCTGACCGCTCACGCTATGGAAGCGGATCGGCAGAAAGCCTTATCAGCGGGATGCGACGACTACGCGACAAAACCGATTGACTTTCCAGCACTGATTGCCAAACTCGAGGCGCTGCTGTGAACATGAAGCGCTTTACGGCGCGGCTAAGTCTTCGAGCACGGCTCTATCTGTTCTCAGGTGCCATTCTCACCCTGTTTGCGATCAACGTCTCGACGCACCTATGGGGTAGTTTGGCGCGAACAGAAAGCCTGGTGGCCTATCGGGATACCGTCAATGCAGCCCAGTTGACCGATGATCTGCAGCAAAGTCTTGAAGCGGCTCGCCAGCAGGTACTGGTGTTGTCTACCCTTCGCGAAACCACCGACGAGCCCCTCGATGCAAATGAACAAACGGCTGCACTGGCTAACCTCGGGGATATCGAAGCGCGGCTTCGGCGGCTGGGCACCATTGGCACTGAGGGGACTGAGGACTACTACCTGCGTTTACAGGAAAGCACAACGCACTTAATTTCCGGGTGGCGCTCTTTCTATCGCCAGTACAACGACACGGATGCTGCCGTTGATGTAGATTCGGCGGTCAATTTCAACGACGCCATTCAGCGCCTTGGGGAACTCGATCAGCGCCAGGAATTTCTAGCCATTCAACGGTCGAATGCCATCGATCGAACCATCGCGCTGACCGATCGCATTACAGTGATCGGCTTTATTACGACGATAGCTGTCACCCTCGTTCTGGTGGTGCTACTGATAAGGGCCACTAATGCCAGCCTACAGCGCCTGAAGACCGGCGCACAGCGCTTCGGTTCCGGAGACCTGACGTATCGAATCAAGGAAAATCTGGAAGCCGGCGAAATACGCGATCTCGCCCATACCTTCAATGACATGTCCGGAAAGCTTCAGTTAGCTATCGATGAGGTGCAAAGCGCAAAAGCCGATGCAGATTCTGCCAACGCGGCGAAGTCGATGTTTCTTGCTAATGTGAGTCATGAGCTCCGCACACCGCTAAATGCCATCATCGGTTACAGCGAGATGCTTCAGGACGAAATCGGCGATCCCGGTGAAGTCGATCGGGACCAGTTTCGCCACGACCTCGGCACCATTATTTTTTCCGGGCGCCAATTACTTAGCCTTATTAATGACATCCTCGACTTGTCGAAAATAGAAACCGGCAAGATGCAGGTGAGCCTCGAATGGTTTCAACCTTCAGCATTGATATTTCAGGTTTGCGACGCGCTGTCGCCGTTAGTGAATCAGTACAACAACAAACTTGAGCTAGAAATCGATAGCAATGCCATGGACGAGATGCACAGCGACCCCAGCAAACTTCAACAAATCGTCACCAATCTGTTTAGTAACGCCTGTAAATTTACCGAAGACGGCATCATTACCGTAGCGGCGACGATGGACGAGGAGTGGCTGACGGTTGTGGTGAGCGACACGGGGATTGGCATGACGGCTGACCAACAATCGCGCGTGTTCCAAGCGTTCGTTCAAGCTGAATCAAGCACTGGAGCGAAGTACGGCGGGACAGGGCTAGGTCTGGCCATTGTCAGGGAGTTTTGCACGATGCTCGGGGGACACATTGAGCTTGAAAGCAAGCCCGGTGTTGGCAGTCGGTTTAGCGTCCAGCTTCCTGTTGACCCAGAGTCAACTCTCGCAAACGCTTAATTGCCTCGTCTCGCTTCTCGAGATCATCGGTCAGTGCGGCGTTAATTGCATCGAGCGACTCAAGTCGTCCTTCCAGAGCCTGCACGGCGGCGAGTGCTAGCACCATAACCTCAGCGCGCTCATCAAGCCTATCGGCGAATTCAGCTTCTTCTGTAATGCTGTCCGCCTCTGCCATCAGTGTGGCAAAGGCGATACCCACCTCGGCCTCGCGAACCTCTTGGGCCGAGCCGCCTTCTCGATGTTTTTCGAAATGAATACGAGCCACCCCGTACTCTCGGTCTGCGAGGGCCTGTATTCCGCGATCAAAGTCACTCCAAACAGCGTCTGCACCGGACTCGCAATCGCAGGATGAAGATCCATCGGCCTGCTGGGTGGATTCGGTCTCATTAGCGGCGCCCACAGTCTCGTCGATGGGCGTCTGACTGGCGCAGCCGACAGTAAGGACGATCAATAGCGATAAAAAACAGCGAATGGGGGGGCGGGATAGCTTCACAGGGCTACTCTTTTCCGGTTTTTCGGAGAATAGCACCCGCGGGGATGGCCGGCCAGTCCTCTACTCGGGTCGCATGTGAGGAAAGAGCAAGACGTCGCGAATTGAGGCTGAGTTGGTCAACAGCATGACAAGGCGATCGATGCCAATACCCTCGCCCGCGGTGGGTGGCATGCCATACTCGAGAGCTCGAACATAGTCACTATCGAAATGCATCGCCTCTTCATCACCCGCGTCTTTTTCTGCCACCTGAGCCCGGAAACGCTCCGCCTGATCTTCGGCGTCATTGAGTTCGCTAAAGCCATTAGCGATTTCACGTCCGCCAACGAAAAACTCGAATCGGTCAGTAACAAACGGATCGCTATCGTTGCGCCGGGCAAGAGGTGATACCTCCGTGGGATAGGCGGTGATGAAGGTTGGCTGAATGAGCTGGTGCTCGGCGGTGGCCTCGAAAATCTCAATCTGGATTTTCCCAAGGCCCCAAGTAGGCTTCACCTCGATTCCGATCCCCCTGGCCAACTGCTCTGCGCTCTCTCGCTCCCCAAGCGCCTCGGCGCTCATTGCAGGATTGAAGCGCTGGATGGCCTCAAGAACAGTCATTCGATCAAAAGGCTTTCCAAAGTCAAAACGCTGGTCTCCGTATACCACTTCATTAGTTCCCAAGACGTGGGAGGTGACATCGCGCAGCATTTCCTCAGTGAGATCCATGGCATCGCGATAATCTGCATAGGCCCAGTAAAACTCGATCATCGTGAATTCCGGGTTGTGCCGCGTTGATAGACCCTCGTTTCTAAAATTCCGGTTTATCTCATAGACCTTGTCAAAACCGCCCACCGTTAATCGCTTTAGATAGAGCTCTGGCGCAATGCGAAGGTACATGTCCATGTCGAGGGCGTTGTGATGGGTGACAAAGGGCTTTGCCGCAGCACCCCCCGGGATGGGGTGCAGCATGGGTGTCTCAACTTCCATGAAGGCCTTGGCATCCAAAAATTGGCGAATGCGACTGATCACTGCAGAACGAACCCTGAAAACCTCACGGCTCTCGGGATTGACGATTAAATCGACGTAGCGCTGGCGATAGCGCATCTCCTGATCAGCAAGACCGTGATACTTGTCAGGTAGAGGGCGCAAGGCTTTAGTTAGCAGCCTGGCCTCCTCCATGTTGATATAGAGATCGCCTTTTCCACTGCGGTGCAGAGGCCCTTTCGCCGCGACAATGTCTCCTAAATCCCACGACTTGATAGCCTCCAGAGTTTCGGCATCAAGGGCATTACGATTGACATAAAGCTGAATGCTCGAGGAGCCATCCTGAATAAGAAGAAACGCACCCCGATTGCGAACAAGCCTGCCCGCGACGGCAAATTCATGGTTCTCCTGCTCCAGGGCTTCCTTCGACGCTTCTTGAAAAGTGAGCTGGAGATAATCGGCCTGAGCTGTTTTACGAAAATCGTTGGGGAAAGCCTGACCTTGCTCCCGCAGTCGCGCAAGCTTGCTACGTCGCTCGGCAATCAACTTGTTCGCGTCGATTGGGTCGCCCGCTTGGTCGTCAATGGAATCATTCATTGTTTACTAACTCTGTTCGCTGCGCCGCACCCACTACAGACCTTTCTTGAGAGACGCCTCGATAAACGTATCGAGGTCACCGTCCAGAACTGCCTGAGTGTTACGGGTTTCTACACTGGTTCTCAGATCTTTAATACGTGCATCGTCCAATACGTAAGATCGTATTTGGCTGCCCCATCCAATGTCTGCCTTGCTATCTTCCATTGCCTGCTTTTCGGCGCTCCGTTTGAGAATTTCGAGCTCGTACAGTTTAGCGCGTAACTGCTTCATGGCGTTGTCTTTGTTCTGATGCTGAGATCGTTCGGTCTGACAGCTCACAACGACCCCAGAGGGTTCGTGGGTAATCCTCACCGCGGAGTCAGTGGTATTAACGTGCTGTCCGCCAGCGCCCGAGGATCGATAGGTATCAACTCGCAAATCCGCGGGGTTGATCTCAATGTCGATATTGTCGTCGATCTCGGGTGACACAAAAATTGAAGCGAAGGATGTGTGCCTTCGTCCGCCACTATCAAAGGGCGATTTTCGGACCAGCCGGTGTACACCTGTCTCAGTGCGCAACCACCCGAAAGCATATTCGCCCTCGAACTGAACGGTCGCACTTTTCAGCCCGGCCACTTCACCCGCCGATGCTTCAAGGATAGTTGCCTTGAAACCTTTGTCTTCACCCCATCGCAGATACATACGAAGCAGCATTTCAGCCCAGTCTTGGGCCTCGGTCCCTCCGGATCCCGCCTGCACATCGAGGTAGGCATTGTTCGGGTCCATTTCGCCGGCGAACATGCGGCGAAATTCCAGCTGCTCAAGCTGCTTAACGAGACCATCGATGTCAGCACTGACCGCAGCTGCTGTCTCCTCGTCTTCCTCTGCTACAGCCATTTCAAGAAGATCGTCAGCGTCTGCGACTCCCGTATCGAGGTGGTCGATCGTTTTTACCACGGCTTCGAGGGAGGCACGCTCACGCCCTAGCGCCTGAGCTCGCTCGGGATCATCCCAGACACTGGGCTCTGACAGCTCGAGTTCTACCTCGGCCAGGCGATCCTTTTTTTCAGGGTAGTCAAAGGTACCCCCTAAGCACGTCAGTGCGTGCGCGGATATCTTTGATTTGGTTGATAAGCGGAGCTACTTCCACTGCTGTTTACCCTAGACGTGACGAGGCGCGAGTGTACCTAAGCTCCTGAGCCGGCACCAGTCAGTCGGTACAAGGTCACAGCATCAGGGCTTCCAGAGGTGCTTGATCATCAGCTGCAGCTGACGCTCACCTCTGTATTCATTGACATCGAGCTGGTACACCAGCCCAACTTGCCCAGCATCCGGATCGGGCCAATGGTCAAGGTCGACGTTAAAAGCAATGCCCTCCAAACGCCGGCCCTCATGGTCCAACTGCAGCTTAAGGTGTTTTTCCTTGAGCAAACGCTGGTCGAGGACTTGGAAGACGCCCTCAAAAAGGGGCTCTGGAAAATACTGCCCCCAAGGCCCCGCTGCCTGAAGCAACTCCGCTGTTTGGAGATCAAGATCGTTACTACCCAGTTCACCATCTGTCTCGATGGTTGGTTCAGGTGGAATTCCCCGAAGCGCGCCAGCGACCGCACGATCAAACGCCTCCTCGAATTCCTGTAGGCGATCCGCCGCCAGGGTCAAGCCAGCGGCCATTGCATGCCCGCCAAACTTTTCGATCAGGCTCGGATGAGATGCTGCCACAGCATCTAATACATCCCTGATGTGGACCCCGTCGATAGACCGACCTGAGCCTTTCAGCTCGCCAGCTCCAGCATCAGCAAAGACTATGGTCGGCCGGTGATAGCGCTCACGCAGCCTTGACGCCACAATGCCAACAACACCCTGGTGAAAGCCAGGTTGATAGACACACAGGCCAAAGGGCATCGACTCGGCATCGAGGGCGAGCGCCTGTAAATGTGCCTCTGCCTCCTCCTGCATGCCGGATTCAATATCCCGCCGTTCGCGATTCAATTCATGAAGCTTTGCAGCGAGTGGCCGCGCCGAGGCGTGGCTATCCGCCAGCAAACACTCGATGCCAACGGACATATCATCCAGTCGCCCTGCCGCATTGAGTCGAGGCCCCAGGACAAAGCCAAGGTCGGTGCTACTGAGAGACTTTCCGTCGCGACCCGCGACCTCCAACAGCGCATCGATCCCCGGGCGGGCACGACCAGCCCTGATGCGAGCCAACCCTGCAGCAACCAGGATGCGATTGTTTCTATCCAGAGGTACAACATCCGCAACCGTCCCCAGAGCAACGAGATCCAGCGCATCCGCAAGATTGGGTGGCTCACGACCAGTCTCCTCAAACCAACCACGATTTCGAAGCTCTGCCCGCAGTGCTGTCAGTACGTAAAACATCACGCCTACCCCTGCAAGCGCCTTGCTGGGGAACTGGCAGCCCGGCTGATTTGGGTTCACGATGACATCAGCCTGAGGCAGATCATCCCCGGGGAGGTGGTGATCAGTGATAAGCACACTCATTCCAAAACCTTGCGCAGTCATCACACCCGCGTGACTCGAGATTCCGTTATCGACGGTGACAATCAAATCGGGTTCGCTGTTCGCGGCGAGCGCGACGATCTCGGGCGACAGTCCGTAACCAAATTCAAAGCGGTTGGGAACGAGATAAGACACCTCTTTCAACCCGAGCTGACGCAGGACCGAAACCGCCAACGCAACGCTGGTCGCGCCATCCGCATCAAAGTCGCCTATAACCATTACCCGCGCCTCACCCTCGATCGCATCCGCAAGCAGGGCAGCAGCATCAGCAATGCCTCGAAGCTTTTGGGGTGGGTGTAAATGTTTCAGCGCGAGGTCGATATCGGCCGCATCACGGACGCCCCTGTTGGCGTAGAGCCGCTTCAGAATGTCAGCTATATCGGAGCCGGCCAGAGAGGCCGAAGGGGTGGAAGAGCGGGTTTTTAACGCCGGTATCATCAGGCCTTGAGATGTAAGGCCATGTGCTGCTGTACCTGTGTCAGGTCGTTCGAGAGGACGGTGAATCGTTCTTCCCGTTCAAAAAGATCTGCGAGATGCGCTGGCAATACCGGTGCGGTATTCACCCCACTTTTCTCAACCGCATCAGGAAATTTCGCCGGATGGGCAGTAGCTAAAGTCACCATTGGCTGGCTAGACTCACGACGGCAGTCCCGCGCCGCGCGTGTGCCAATAGCGCTGTGTGGGTCCAAGAGGTAACCACAGTGGGCCCAAATCCCCGCTATTTCCTCTGCGGTCTCGTCATCGGACACGCACTGACTGGAGAACAGAGTTCTCGCTTTGGTCATTGCCGAATCGGACAGCTGAATAGCACCGTCCTTGAATTCATTCATTAGTCGGTCTATTGCAGACGCATCCCGGTCGTATAGGTCAAACATGAGGCGTTCGAAGTTGGACGACACAGTGATATCCATACTTGGCGACAATGACTGTTCCAGTTGCTGACGCGCGTACTCACCGGAAGTCAGCAATCGATGGAGTACATCATTCCTATTGGTGGCAATCACCAGTTGATCGATGGGTAGCCCCATGCATCGCGCAAGATAGCCTGCAAAAATGTCGCCAAAGTTGCCGGTAGGCACTGAAAAGTTGACTGCCCGATCAGGGGCACCAAGGCACAACGCGGCATAAAAATAGTAAACAATCTGGGCCATGATCCGCGCCCAGTTGATCGAGTTGACCGCTACCAACTGACGACCATCCGGCAGGAAGGGCTCTGCAACAAAACTCGCCTTCACCATGGCCTGACAGTCGTCAAAATTTCCTTCAATGGCCAGATTGTGAATCGTGTCACCGGCAACCGTGGTCATCTGGCGCCGCTGTACATCCGAGACACGCCCATGGGGATACAAAATGAAAATATCGATATTGCTGCAACGCTTACAGCCCTCGATAGCCGCCGACCCGGTATCTCCTGAGGTGGCGCCCATGATCACGACCTTCTGCTGACGACGCTCCAACACGTGATCCAGCAGGCCTCCAAGTAGCTGAAGCGCAAAATCTTTAAATGCGAGCGTTGGTCCATGAAACAGTTCCAGCACCCATTGGTTATCACCAATCTGAACCAGAGGCGCGACCGCTGGATGTCTGAACTGCCCATAGGTGTCATCGATAATGTCTCGAAGATCCTCGGAGGCAATGGACCCCTCCACAAAGGGCTCCAGAATAGTAAACGCAAGCTCCGGGTAAGACATGCCACGGAAACTGCGGATTTTGGCTTCGCTAAAGGTGGGCAACTTGTCGGGCACATACAGTCCCCCGTCTGCAGCCAGACCTGCCAGCAGCACCTCCTCAAAATTAAGATCGGGGGCGTTGCCTCGTGTACTGATATAACGAATAGCCACTTCAGGCCGCCTCAAATGATTCGATACGGAGCATGGTAATCGATCCGTGGATTGCGTCGAGCGCGGCGATAGCGGAAGTAGCTCGCTCGATCGCGGCACCCGACGCCCGGTCCGTCACGATAACCACATTGACCTGCGTGGCCCCGGTTTGTGGAGGACGCTGGATCAATGATTCTATGCTGATGTCCTGATCGCCCAGTAACCGGGTGATGTCTGCCATCACGCCCGGTTCATCGGCAACAACCATGCGCAAATACCACTCGCTCTCCACCTCGCCGCGAGGCACGACGGCAAGATCCTGAAGCTCGGAAACCGGGAGTCCGAGAACCGGGAGGGAATCACCAATCCCATGCGCTAAATGCTGCGCAACGTCAGCCACGTCACCACAAACCGCCGATGCTGTTGGTAGCGCCCCTGCGCCTGGCCCGACGAGAACCAGTTCCCCAACACCGTCACTGCGAACCATCACGGTGTTAAGGACACCATCCACTGTCGCTATCTGCTTACCCGCGGGAATCAATGTGGGGTGCACACGAAGATCAATACGCTCTCCAGCACGCATCGCGATCCCCAGGTGTTTGATGACATAGCCTAACTCCGCAGCAAAACGAAGATCTTCAGGAGCGACACTGTTGATACCATCTTTAAACGGGCCTGCAATGTTGAGTGGTATCCCAAAAGCCAATGTAGCCAAGATCACCAGTTTGTGAGCGGCATCGGTGCCATCAATATCAAACGTGGGATCCGCTTCCGCGTAACCAAGGGATTGCGCTTCTGCCAATACATCCTCAAAGTCACGACCTGCTTTAGCCATTTTGGTGAGAATAAAATTACCGGTACCGTTGATAATTCCCGCAACCGACTGGATAGCATTTGCAGCCAGTGACTCTCTAAGGGTCTTGATAATCGGAATACCGCCCGCTACCGCCGCCTCATAGCGCAGAGCCACTCCTTTTTCTTCAGCTAGGCCAGCCAATTCATTGCCTCGAGAAGCGATCAAGGCCTTGTTGGCGGTCACCACATGCTTGCCCGCCTGTAGTGCGCCCCGTACAAGATCAAAAGCGGTAGTGGTTCCGCCAATAAGCTCCACCACGATATCGACATCAGGATCGCCTATGACATCAAAGATATCCCTGCTTACCTTGTAAGCAGACGTATCACAGTTGGGATTGTCGCGTCGTGCCCCGATGTGAACTAATTCAAGAGAACGGCCACAACGACTGGAAAGTTCTTCTGCATGACGACTTAACAGGGTAACAACGCCGGCACCGACAGTACCGAGACCGCACAAACCCACACCTATGCCTTGCTTGCTCATGCCGTAGCGCCCGGTCCGAGACGTCGTACTGTTGTGACTGTCACTTTCATTGTCTCTGCACCTTACTCTACTAGGCGGCTGGCGGCCCCAGTCGCAACACTTTTTTTATGCCCCGCAACGCCTGTCGGGTACGGTGTTCGTTTTCGATAAGACCAAAACGAACATAGCCCTCGCCATACTCCCCAAATCCCAGGCCAGGCGACACGGCCACACCAGCTTCTTTAAGCAGAAGCTTACTGAACTCGAGAGACCCCATGGAACGAAAGGATTCCGGTATCTGGGCCCACACAAACATAGTTGCTTTCGGCGGTGTCACCGGCCAACCAGCGTCATTCAAACCGTTGCACAGCACATCGCGACGTCGTCGATACATATCACAGATGTCAGTCACGCACTGCTGATCGCCCTCAAGTGCGGAAATAGCCGCGACTTGAACAGGCGTGAAAATACCGTAATCCAAGTAGGATTTGATACGGGTCAGAGCGCCGATAAGTTCAGGATTACCGCAGCAAAATCCCACCCGCCAGCCCGGCATGTTGTAGCTCTTGGACAGAGTGAAAAACTCCACGGCGATCTCCCGGGCGCCTTCTACCTGAAGAATACTTGGAGCGACATAACCGTCGAAACATAAATCCGCATAGGCCAGATCATGAACCAGCCAGATACCCGCCTCCTTACAAATGGCCACCACTTTTTCAAAAAAGTCGAGCTCAACACAATGGCCAGTGGGATTTGATGGAAAGTTAAGTACCAACATTTTTGGCTTGGGGTAACTGTTACGAATAGCGTTTTCCAGCTCCTCGAGAAAGGTCTCCTCATCCGACATGGGCACGTGGCGTAAATCAGCACCTGAAATAACAAACCCGTAAGGATGAATTGGGTAGGAGGGATTCGGCACGAGAATGGAATCCCCCGTGCTTGTTGTCGCAAGCGCCAAATGAGCAAGGCCCTCTTTTGACCCGAGGGTAACAATTGCCTCGGTGGCAGGGTCCAGCGTCACGTCATACCGCCGCTGGTACCAATTACAGATGGCTCGACGCAGTCGCGGAATACCTTTTGATTGGGAGTAACGATGAGTATCGCCGCGCTGAACTGTCTCGGTCAGCTTATCCACGATGTGCTGGGGTGTCGCCTGATCGGGATTACCCATTCCGAAGTCGATAATATCCTCGCCGCGGGCGCGGGCTGCCGACTTCAGCTCGCCGATAATGTTAAACACATAGGGCGGCAGTCGTTCTATCCGCTGGAAGTTGTTGTTCACGCGTTGACTCCGAATGACCGCTGGGGTGGTCCACCCCAGGGCTTGGCTTAATTCAGACCGAGCAGTTGCTCTAGCTCTGCAGCAGGTTTGTAGCCGGGTATCATTTGACCCGTACTGGTCACAATAGCGGGCGTTCCACGCACCCCGAGGCTTTGACCCAACGCGTACTGCGCTGCTATCGGTGCCTCCTCGCATTCCGCGAGAGGCAGCACCACGCCCGCCTTCAGCTTGGTCAGGGTGTCCTGAGGGTCTTCAGCGCACCACGCTGTGGCCAGCTTACGCGCGCCCTCGGATTCCAGACCGCCCCGTGGGTAAGCAAGGTAGCGGACCTCTATGCCTCGTGCATTCAGATCATCAACCTCTCGATGAAGCTTCTGGCAGTAAAAACAGGTCACATCGGTGAAAACAGTGATGTAGCCGCGGGTCTCTCCTTCAGGGCGAAAGACAATCATGTCGTCTACATCGAGGCTATCCATGAGTGTCTTACGCTCTGCCTCACGCTTTTGCTCCGCCAGATTTACAAGACCCTCGGCCCTCACTGCGTAAAGATCACCCACAACAAAATGCTCTCCCGTGGGTGTGGCATACACAACCAATCCATTCGCGAGCGACACTTCGACGAGTTCGTCAGCTTCTGTTTCCAACACTGAATCAACCACTACTACGTCGCCCATACTCGCTGACAGAACGGTTTCCAGCCTTCTGCGTAGCTGATCGTACTCATCCGCCGTAGCCTGTGGCGCTGCCACCAAGCCGAAAAGCAACGCAGCAAGGGCGAGCAATATCAGGCGCCTGGCTTGTGAAGGCACGAGCCAATAAGCAAAAAAGCGCAGATTCAGTGTTGTCATCATCATCTATCCTTTGTATCCCCAGACTACCCTCGGGGATGATGGCTTGCGTGCAGCTCTTGCATACGTTGCCTTGCCACGTGGGTGTAAATTTGAGTCGTCGACAGGTCGCTATGCCCCAGCAACATTTGCACGACCCGCAAATCGGCGCCGTGATTCAGCAAATGGGTCGCGAACGCATGCCGCAGCGTGTGCGGTGAGAGATGCGATTGAATGCCCGCTCGCTCCCCATAAATTTTAATACGATACCAGAACGTCTGGCGAGTCATGGCAGTGCCCCGATTAGAGGGAAAAAGCACATCGCTGAGCCTGCCCTGTAACAGATCCGCCCGTGGACCTTTAATGTAGCGCTGAAGCCACAGCAACGCCTCCTCACCCATAGGCACAAGCCGCTCCTTACTACCTTTTCCCATCACCCTAATCACACCTTGATTAAGACTGACCTGGCTTAGGGTCAAGCCGACCAGTTCCGAAACCCGAAGACCACAGGCGTAAAGCAGCTCCAGCATTGTCCGATCACGGAACTCCACAACGCGTTCCAAGTCGGGCATCTCAAGTAACTTCTCGACATCGGATTCCGACAGAGATTTGGGTAATGGCTTGCCTTGCTTGGGACTTTCAATGCGAAGACTTGGATCTTCCGTGATCAGGTTTTCTCTTAGCGCCCAACGGCAGAAACTTCGGAGGCTCGATAAAAAACGGGCCGTTGAACGGGGCGAAGAGCCCTCCGAGAGGCGCTTACCCAGAAAAAGCTGAAGCCGGGCAGCATCGGCTGCCAGCAGGTCAGTTCCCTCAGAAATGAGCCAGTTTTGATACTGAGTGACATCGCGACGATAAGCGGCGAGTGTATTTTCACTCAGACCACGCTCAAGCCACAAGCCATCGATGAACCGGTCGATTACGTCTGACAAGTCGGCCCTCCCGGACTGGTGTCGTGGGCACTCAACAAAGACCCCGCCGACACCGCAAATCCTAGCGCGAACCTCATAAACGCGAAAGGCCGCACCGGAAATCCGGGGCGGCCTTGCGTCGTGCGGGAAGCTATTAGCTGGACAGCTTTTCCTTGATACGCGCTGCCTTGCCACTGCGCTCACGGAGGTAGTAAAGCTTCGCCTGTCGAACATCACCACGGCGCTTGACCGTGATGCTGTCGAGAAGCGGGCTGTAGGTCTGAAAGGTTCGCTCGACGCCTACTCCGTGTGAGATCTTACGCAGAGTAAATGCTGAGTTGAGGCCACGGTTACGCTTGCCGATGCAAACTCCCTCAAAAGCCTGCAGACGCTCGCGACTTCCCTCTTTCACCTTCACCTGAACAACGACCGTATCACCGGGCGCAAAGGCGGGGATCTCTTTACTCATTTGCTCGGCGTTGATCTCCGAGATAATTTTGTTCGTGTTCATGACACTCTCCAATCCAACTTGTGCGTTCTAAACGCCCTCGCGGCTCACGCCGCAATCTCACCGCTACTCACCGAGCTTCCACTCATCGAGAAGCATCCTGTCCTCGTCCGACAACGCCTGCCAACGCAGCATGTCAGGCCGTCTGTCCAGCGTACGGCGGAGCGACTGGGCTCGCCGCCACCGCGCTATCGCGCCGTGGTCACCGCTTAACAACACCGCCGGCACATCCACGCCCCGATACGTCTCCGGTCGCGTGTAGTGGGGGCAATCAAGAACACCATTAACAAAGGAGTCCTCGTCAGCCGAATCCCCATGGCCAAGGGCGCCGGGTAACAGACGGATTAATGCATCCATCACCACCATAGCAGGCAACTCACCACCGCTCACGACGAAATCTCCGACCGATAACTCGACATCTACCGATGCCTCGAGAAACCGCTCATCGATCCCCTCGTATCGCCCGGCGACAAATATCAGCGATGTCTCGCTTACCAATTCGCGTGCCAGGCCGTCACTGAACACCCTACCTTGGGGCGTCAGTGCAATAACCTTTGCCGATCCACCCACGTGCTGTCGGGTGGCCTCCAGGGCCCTATCCATAACAGCCGGCTGCATCACCATGCCGGGACCACCACCATAAGGACGGTCATCGACCGTGCCATGGCGATCATCAGCAAACTCTCGAGGGTTTGTTAACGAGAGTTCCCAAAGCCCCTGATCATGTGCCCTACCGGTTATTCCCCAGCGTGTCAGGCTGTCAAACATTTCGGGAAACAGGGTGATGGCCCCATACCGGCGGGGTGTCTCAGGCATCGACATACCAGGTCACCCACACTTCTCCCGTTTCCGTATCGATTCGGCTCACCACCGAGTCGACCACCCAGGGAATCAATCGCTCCCTGTCGTCAATACTAGCTTCCGTCGCCTTGATCACCATGACATCGTTGGCGCCAGTGTCCAGCAGGTAATCTATTTTACCCAGCAATACCGGATTCTCTGAGCCGGCCTCGGGATCTCGACAGAGGACATCCATCCCCACCAAATCCCGCCAGTAAATTTCGTCGGTGCGGGCCTCTGGTAAGGTCTCCGCTGCCGCCTTAAGCGACAAGCCCCTCAGAGCTTCCGCCTCAGTTCGGTCATCAACCCCAACAATGTGGGCAATGATGCCTTTGCCCTGGCGCCTAACAGCATCTATCTCGACTGCCTTCGTGCTCACCGTACTGGGCTTTATTCTCTTTCTCTCTCCTGGGCCCAGCTGGAGCGGGCCAAGGGAGGTTAATATCTGTGGGTCCTCAAGGTAGGGCCGAATTTTGATCCAGCCCCTGACACCATGCGCCCCTAGAACATCTGCCAGCGTGAGTAGCTCTGCCATCGCGAGCACACTGGCTAGTTAGTCCGCCCTCAGGCGGCTGCCGACGCCTCCGCAGCGGCGTCTTTCATCAGGGACTTCACTCGAGGTGAGATCTGCGCGCCTTTTGCAGCCCAAGCCGCTATTTTTTCAAGGTCCAAGCGCAGCCGCTCTTCCTGTCCCCGGGCAATGGGATTGAAAAAACCCACACGCTCAATGAAGCGGCCATCCCGTGAGTTGCGTCGATCAGTCACGTTTACCTGATAAAACGGGCGCTTCTTGGACCCGCCGCGAGAGAGTCGGATTACTACCATGTCATTGATTCCTATAAATTTTTTTAGCCAAAAGCCTTGTGATTAGGACTCGGGGCGTTGAAAGGACGCGGAGGATACAGGAAAGCCCCGCCCAAGAAAAGGTAAGAATGGCAGGGAATCAGTGACCTCTGAAGCCGCCGGGCGGCATACCACCACCAGGAGGCATACCCCCGCCAGGAGGCATCATGCCACCGAGGCCACGCATCATTTTTTGCATGCCTCCACCCTTCATTTTTTTCATCATTTTCTGCATTTGCTTGTGCTGTTTGAGCAACCGGTTCAGATCCTGAACCTGAGTCCCCGAGCCAGCGGTAATTCGGCGCTTTCTGGACCCTGCAATCAAGTCCGGTTTACGGCGCTCCTCCGGGGTCATGGAATTAATCATGGCCTCCATTCTGGCGAACTGTTTGGTGTCCATGTTCTGCTGCGCCGCCTGCGCCATGCCGCCCATACCGGGGAGTTTGTCAAGCATGGCGCCAATGCCTCCCATATTTCGCATTTGCTGCAATTGATCCCGAAAGTCTTCTAGATCAAACCGCCCACCCTTCTGCACCTTCTTGGCGAGCTTCTCGGCTTTTTTCTTGTCGACGGTGCGCTCGGCTTCCTCAATGAGCGACAGCATGTCTCCCATACCCAGAATGCGGGAGGCCAGTCGGTCCGGGTGGAAGGGGTCTAACGCGTCGGTCTTCTCACCGACACCCAAGAACTTGATCGGCTTGCCAGTGATAGTTCTAACCGAGAGCGCAGCACCACCTCGGGTGTCAGCGTCCACCTTGGTCAAGATCACACCGGTCAGCGGCAGTGCATCTCCGAAGGCCTTTGCGGTATTCGCGGCATCCTGGCCCGTCATGGCATCCACGACAAACAGAGTTTCGACGGGATTAATCGCACCGTGCAACGCAGTGATTTCGGCCATCATGGCGTCATCAATCGCGAGCCGGCCCGCGGTGTCTACCAGCAACACATCGATCACGTTGACTCGCGAGTTCGCCAAGGCCCTGTTAACAATCGTGACAGGATCCTCACTGGCCTCAGAGGGTTCAAACGTCGCCCCCACCTCGGCGGCGAGAGTCTCAAGCTGAGCAATTGCCGCCGGGCGATAGACATCCGCACTCACAACCGCAACTTTCTTTTTCTCGCGCCCTATCAGGTATTTGGCCAACTTGGCCACAGATGTGGTTTTACCCGCGCCCTGCAGCCCCGCAACCATCACGACCGCCGGCGGCTGAGCATTGAGACTCAACCCTTCATTGACCTCGCCCATGGTTTGGGTCAGCTCGGACTGCACGATCTTGAGGAAAGCCTGTCCAGGGGTCAGGCTCTGAGATACCTCGGCCCCCACCGCTCTAGTCTTTACCGCGTCGGTGAACTGCTTGACGACTTCAAGGGCGACGTCAGCCTCCAGCAGCGCCATCCGCACCTCGCGCAAGGTATCTCGGATGTTGTCTTCCGAAATACGCGCTTTGCCGGCCATCTGACGCAGGCTGGCGGACAGCCGATCGCTTAATCCTTCAAACATGATTTATCTCTATCCTTTCGGGCAGGCCATTTATCCCCGCCCAGTCCCTTCTTAAGTACGCTAAAAAGCGCGTAGTATACGGGTGTTGGACAGTCGACCCAAAGGGAAAGCGATAAATGGAAGGTCTGCCGTGACATCCCCACAGGAATTACTGCATGCGGGTTTAGCGATCATAACGGCATCACTGTATCTCATTGCGGGAGCAAAACAGTTGCTGACCCTCGATTCGCGTCAAAGTAGCAGCTCAAGACAGGTACTTTGGCTCGCTTCGCTTGCGGTGTCCTGCCACCTGATTCTATCGACTCTCGACTGGGTGCAAGGCAACCTAGACCTCGGCTTTTACAAGATCTCGTCGCTCATTTTTCTGATGATGGGATCGGTAAGTCTGATCAGCATGCTCCTGCGTCCCCTTCACATGCTGATTATCGCCACCTTCCCCCTGTCAGCTCTGGCGGTACTGGTAAACCACTTTGCCCCGGCGACGGGACAACCAATGGCGGGATTGACTGACGGACTGCTGGTTCATGTGTCAACGTCGTTATTGGCATTTGGCGTTCTAACTCTGGGGACTTTTCAGGGCATTTTAGTCTCGATCCAGACTCAGCGCCTGAGGAATCACAAGACCCGAGGCATCATCCGCATGCTGCCGCCACTGGATACCATGGAGCAGATGTTCTACGAACTCTTACTTGCGGGCACTGCACTCCTGACAATAGCAATTCTGAGCGGAGGCATCTTCATAGACGATCTTCTGGGGCAAAAACTTGTGCACAAAACCGTGCTGACCTCTCTCGGTTGGGGGTTAATGGCAGTAACACTGCTGGTGCAGTGGCGGCGGGGATGGCGGATTGGAACCGCGCTCACGCTGGTGTTTGTCGGGTATGCCTTGCTCGCGCTGGGTTTTTTCGGTTCCAAACTGGTGTTGGAACTGATTCTCTGACAAAGAAATTGATGCCGGCAAAGTCTTGTGCTGAGGGCGTTTTTTCTCCACCATCTCAGTTCATTCTGACCAAAGAACCTCACCTGCTTGAACGACGCCCCGCTGGGACTGCTATTTTTATCACTCGCCATACTGATACTGATCTCGGGATTTTTCTCTAGCTCCGAGACCAGCATGATGTCCCTCAACCGGTATCGGCTGAAACACCTTCGCTCTCAAGGCCACCGCGGCGCGCGACGTGCTAGCCGCTTACTAGAGAGGCCGGACCGCCTCATTGGTCTCATATTGATTGGCAATAACCTAGTCAACATCCTGGCCTCTGCTATTGCTACTGTCATTGCCATTCGCCTCTATGGAGATGCGGGGATCGCCATTGCCACGGTTCTTCTTACGATTGTCGTATTGATCTTTGCAGAAATTACCCCGAAAACTATCGCCGCCCTTCATCCCGAGCGTCTGGCCTTTCCGTTCAGTTTTATTCTCGTCCCCCTGATGCGACTGTTCCTGCCTCTTGTCATGGCCATCAACGCCGTGACCAATGGCATTCTCAAACTGATGGGATTCAAGCCGGACATACAGGAAGGCGAGGCCCTGTCACAAGAAGAACTGAGAACCATCGTGACCGAATCGGGCAGCATGATTCCCGGTCGACACCGGCGCATGCTGGTAAACATCCTCGATCTTGAGCAGGTCACTGTGAATGACATCATGGTGCCTCGTAATGAGGTGTATGGTATTGATCTCGACGATTCAGACGACACCATTCTCACGTGTCTCCAGGAGAGCACCCACACCCTGCTGCCTGTCTGGCATGAGGACATCAACGATATCCGTGGCGTGCTACACATGCGTAATCTGTCGCGGGTACTGAGGGATGGAGGGCTGTGCCGGGATTCTCTGCTGAACGAGGTCGAGACTCCCTACTTTGTTCCTGAAAACACGCCGCTGCATACGCAGCTCCGTCAGTTTCAGCAGAAAAAACTGCGAATGGGTATTGTCGTCGACGAATACGGCGACCTCATGGGCCTGGTCACCCTAGAGGATATTCTCGAAGAGATCGTGGGAGAATTTACCTCGAATCTGATCGAGGAAAATGAAGAACTCCATGCACTGAGTGATGGCAGCACCGTATGCTCTGGCACTATCAGTATTCGAGAACTCAATCGTCAGAGGGGCTGGGATTTACCCACAGATGGACCGAAGACTATTAGCGGCCTTGCCCTAGAGGCACTGGAAGCCTTTCCCTCGGGCCACGTGGCCGTCCAAATCCCTGGCTACTTGCTGGAAGTACTCGAAATTGAAGGGACCTTGATCAGCAAGGTAAAGATACGACCCGCCGCCGATCAGCCTGCGATAGATCTGATTACCTGATTCGCTAAAGCTCAGCCCAACTTGATCGGACTCATTCTGTCCCGTCGGGCCTCACATTCTTTAAGAATTTCTCGCTTTCGCTCGTCATCCGCAATGAACCAGTCGGTAATTTCGTCGCCGGTCCGGTAGCACCCCATACAAATGCCATCCTCATCGAGAGCACAAATGGAAATACAGGGAGAGGATATAGCAGGGGTCGTCACGCTTAGCTTGCCTTGGCTTGAGACATATCTATTACGCCTCAGGGCTCCGGGTTGGATTGCTGCTCATAAAACGTTTTGGCGAACGCCTCCAGCTCACCGGCGACAATGGCCGACCGAATCCCCGCCATATGGTTCTGGTAGTACCTCAGGTTGTGGATGGTGCAAAGCTGTGAGGCAAGTATCTCGTTGCACTTGTCTAAATGATGTAGATAGGCCCGGGTAAAGTTGCCACAGGTATAACAGTCGCAGTCGTCGTCCACGGGTTGAGTGCTGGTCTTGTGACGCGCATTGCGTAATTTTATTACACCCTTGCTGGTGAAAAGATGTCCATTTCGAGCGTTTCGTGTCGGCATAACACAGTCAAACATATCAATGCCCCGTCGAACGCTCTCGAGCAAGTCAGCTGGAGTCCCCACTCCCATGAGGTATCGCGGCTGCGAGCTCGGCAAGACGTCGCCGATTGCATCAAGCACCGAGATCATTTCTTCCTTGGGCTCTCCGACCGACAACCCACCGATGGCATAACCGTCAAAGCCAATGTCCATAAGTGCCGACAATGATTCCCGCCGAAGCGCTGGATACATTCCCCCCTGCACGATGCCAAAAAGAGCGGCCGGGTTATCACCGTGAGCTGACTTGCTGCGCTGTGCCCAGCGAAGGGATAACTCCATCGATTCACGCGCCTGCTCAACCGATGCCGGATAGGGTGTGCACTCATCAAAGATCATGACGATATCGCTGCCCAAGGCACGCTGGATCTGCATCGATGTCTCGGGATCAAGAAATACCGTGTCACCGTTCACCGGGGATTTGAAAGTCACCCCCTCTTCGGCAACGCGACGCATATCACCCAAGCTAAAAACCTGAAATCCCCCTGAATCGGTCAGGATAGGTTGTTGCCAACCCATGAAATCGTGGAGGTCACCGTGGGCGCTGATAATATCGACGCCCGGCCGTAGCCAGAGATGAAAGGTATTGCCCAGGATAATTTCAGCCCCAATGCCGGCAATATCTCTGGGGAGCATGCCCTTGACCGTGCCATAGGTGCCAACAGGCATGAATGCTGGAGTCTCTACCGTGCCTCGGTCGAATACCAGACGTCCCCGCCTTGCCAGACCATCGGTCGTATCCAACTCAAACCGCATGTGGTGCCCGCCAGCCGTCGAGAGCAGACTGATCTGCGGTAATAAACATGGCGTCCCCGTAGCTAAAAAATCGATAGCGCTGACGCACAGCTTCTCGGTAGGCCTCCATCGTCGCATCAAACCCTGCGAAGGCCGCGACCAGCATGATTAGCGTGGATTCAGGAAGGTGGAAGTTAGTGACCATCGCATCAACAACATGAAAGGGTTTCCCCGGATAAAGAAAGATATCACTCTCTCCGTTAAAGGGTTGAAACACCCCCTCTTGCGCTGCGGTTTCAAGTGAACGGACCGCTGTGGTACCGACCGCTATGACGCGACCACCTCGGGATCGGCAGGCGGCCACCGCCGCAACAACCGACTCATCCACGTCAATAAATTCGCTATGCATCTGGTGATCTTCGATGGCATCCACACGCACTGGCTGGAAAGTTCCGGCACCAACATGCAAGGTGACTTCACAGGTAGCTACCCCTTTATGGGAAAGCGCCTGCAAGAGCGGGCGATCAAAGTGTAATCCCGCGGTGGGTGCCGCCACCGCACCCTCTTTTGATGCGAAGACCGTTTGGTATCGGCCACGGTATTCTTCAGTGTCTGCACGATCAATGTAAGTCGGAAGTGGCATGTGACCAAACCGTCGCAATATCTCCTGCCACTGGCCTACCTCTGGCTCTAGCTCAAACAAACGTCCCTCTCGGCCTACCACCCGTACGCCTACGTCGGTGATATCCGTATCGGCTTCGGCAGTAATGTAAATGCATGCCCCTTCCTTGGCGGGTTTACTGGAACGCATGTGAGCCAGTGCCGTACCGTCACCGCGCAAGCGCTCAATCAATATCTCGACGCGGCCTCCGGTTTGTTTACAACCGTAGAGGCGAGCTGGCAGTACCTTGGTATTGTTAAATACCAGTAAATCGCGATCTGTTAACAGATCCACAAGCTCTCGGAACTGTCGATGGACCAATGATCCCCTACCTCCCTCAAGGCACAGCAAGCGCGATGCAGACCTCTCGGCAAGGGGAACTTGCGCGATTAATTCGTTCGGCAAATCAAAATGAAAGTCTTGTCGCTGCAACATGGTCATGGAAGCAAGTCAGGTCCGCGCCCTCATTCAAAAGCGGGAGACACAAAAAAACCGGCTAAGTTCTGCCGGCTTTCTTGACTCGCTTGTGAGGGATTACCCCTCAGCTGCCTTGGGTTCTTCATCCTCGTCAGCCGGCTCCTCTGCAGGCTCTTCC
>CAXPOA010000238.1:0-6141 GCA_964218505.1 Luminiphilus sp. | reverse complement strand
TGGGCAATCTGCATGACCTGCTCCTGGTACAGAATGATTCCATAGGTAGGCTGCAATATCGGCTCGAGTGACGGGTGTTGATACTGTTGATCCGGGTAAGCAAGGGCCTCCCTGCCATGCTTTCTGTTTATGAAGTTATCTACCATCCCGGACTGGAGAGGACCGGGTCTAAACAGTGCAACCAGAGCGATAATATCTTCGAAGCAGTCAGGCTGAAGTCGCTTAATCAGGTCCTTCATACCCCGTGATTCAAGCTGAAACACTGCGGTGGTCTCCGCGCGCTTTAACAAATCAAAGACCCGAGTGTCGTCTAGAGGTATGTTGGCGATATTGATAGCAGGTTCGCCAGCCGGTCGCGTGGCATTGATCATCTCGACAGCCCAGTCGATGATGGTCAGCGTTCTCAACCCCAAGAAGTCAAACTTGACCAGCCCCGCGTCTTCAACATCATTCTTATCGTATTGGGTGACGAGACCGCCTCCCTCCTCATCGCAGTAAAGAGGCGAGAAATCCGTTAACCGCGAGGGTGCGATCACTACACCCCCTGCATGCTTGCCCACATTGCGGGTGATGCCCTCAAGCTGTCGCGCCATGTCCCAGATTTCCTGAGCAGATGCATCCTCCTCCAACAAACGTCGAAGGGCGTCCTCTTGCTCGAAGGCCTTATCAAGGGTCATGCCAACTTCAAAGGGAATCAGCTTGGACATTTTGTCAGCCAGGCCATAAGGCTTGTCCTGAACCCGCGCAACATCTCTCACAACAGCTTTCGCTGCCATCGTGCCAAAGGTAATAATCTGGGACACAGCCTCCTTACCGTAAGTCTGGGCTACGTAATCGATCACCTCATCGCGCCGCTCCATGCAGAAGTCCACATCAAAGTCAGGCATAGAAACTCGCTGGGGATTCAGAAAACGCTCAAAGAGCAAGTCGTACTCCAGTGGATCAAGGTCGGTTATGTCGAGGGCATAAGCCACCAGAGAGCCTGCCCCGGATCCCCGGCCGGGACCCACCGGTATTCCATGCTGCTTGCCCCAACGTATGAAATCCATGACCACAAGGAAGTATCCGGGGAAGCCCATTTCACTGATTGTCTGAAGCTCAAAATCAAGCCGGTCCCGGTATCTTTTGCGGTCGCTCTCGTCTGCAATCTGGAGCTCCTCGAACCGACGTGCCAGACCCTCATGAGATTGTTTGGCCAGAAATTCATCGATTGTCATCCCCTGGGGCACGGGGAAATCTGGCAAATAAGGTTCACCAAGCGGGATGGTAACGCTGCAGCGTCGGGCTATTTCAATACTGTTGGCCAGAGCGTCTGGAATATCGTAAAAAAGCGCCTCCATCTCCCCGGGGGATTTGAGGTATTGCTGCTCGGAGTAAAGTCTAGGACGACGAGGATCGTCTAGGGTCCGGCCATCTCCAATGCAGACTCTTGCCTCATGGGCCTCATACTCTTCTTGCACATGAAAACGAACGTCGTTGGTAGCCACAACCGGACAATCCAGATCAGCGGCAAGGGCCACGACCCCGTGAATAAAGTCCTCTTCATCTGGCCGACCGGTTCGGTGTAACTCGAGGTAAAACCGATCGGGGAAGATTGCCATCCAGTCTGTCAACGCCGCTCTCGCCGCATCGGCGTGCCCATGAATTAGCAGCTGCCCCACGTCTCCCTGACGACCTCCCGAGAGCGCAAGAACGCCATCACTAAACTGCGTAATCCATTCCCGATGGATACGAGCCATCCCCAGATACTGCCCCTCTTGCCAGGCTTTGGAGATCAGGCAAATCAGATTTCGGTAACCGGTGTCATCCATCGCCAATAGGGTCAGCCCATGAGGCCTGTCCCTGTCGGCCGGATCTTCAAGCAGGAAATCGGCGCCCACAACGAGTTTTATTCCCGCCGCCTGCGCCGCTTTGTAAGCCTTGATAAGACCGTAAAAGTTGGTGAGATCGGTGATCGCCACGGCGGGCATCTCCATCCCCGCAACCGTTTCCATAAGCCTCGGGATCCTGATGATCCCGTCGCTCAGGGAGAATTCGGAGTGGACGCGGAGATGAACAAAAGAACTCATGAGGGATACGCTAGCCGACTCAGTCGGCTTTGAGCAAGCGTTTTACCGGACCAAAGCTTCGTCGGTGTACATCCAGCACTCCATGAGTCTTCAATGCGTCCAGATGTTCACGGGTGGGATAGCCCTTGTGCCTCCCAAAGCCATACTGAGGATATTGGCTATCCAACACCATTAACTCGCTGTCGCGCTGGACCTTAGCCAGAATCGAGGCGGCTCCTATGGCAGGCTCAAGCGCATCTCCCCCAATTATTGGCCTCGCCTCGTAGCGCCACTTAGGTAGTCGGTTGCCATCGACAAGGACAAGTTCAGGCTCGATACTTAAACCCTCAACCGCTCTCTTCATCGCCAATAATGCGGCCTCTAGGATATTCAGCTCGTCAATTTCCTGCGCCGAGGCGCGCCCCAAAGACCAGGCCACCGCCTGCTCTTTAATTTCTGCAGAGAGCGCCTCTCGTCGAGCGGGTGACAGTTTTTTAGAATCTGTGATTCCCGCCGGGACGTGCTCCCCCAGAATCACGGCCGCGGCCACTACATCCCCTGCAAGAGGGCCCCGCCCCACTTCGTCAACACCGGCCACCAACCTTTGACCGAGCTCGGTAAATAAATCGACCACCCCCCTGCTAGCCCGTTAACCCTTCAAGCGCATCTACCGCTCTCCCAGCAAATCCCCCGCCGATCATCACTGCAAGCTCGTCAAAATGAGGTATCTGATCCCGGTCGCCTTGCTCAAGAGCATGCTCGACAGCGTCAGCAAGGGCTTGAGGGGTTGCCGAGTCCTGCAGCAGCTCTGGCACCACGGCGCGGCCTGCCAGCACATTGGGCAGCCCCACAAACCTTGTAATCGCGAGTCGCGACAGTATCTGCCAGGATAGCCAATGCATGCGGTAGGCAATGACCATGGGCTTTCTGAGCAGCATCGCTTCAAGCGTGGCAGTACCCGAGGCCAGTAAAACCGCATCAGCCATAGCCATAGTCTCTCGTCCCTGCCCCTGAATCACCCTCACCGGTAACTCAGTGCCCTGCAGTACTACCTCAATCTGCCGCTGCCGTTCTTGATTTGCTGCTGGGATAATGAATTTCAATGCAGGATCGCGCTGGTGCAAATGCTTGATGGTCTCCAGATAAACAGGCATCAAGGCTGCTATTTCACCGCCGCGACTCCCCGGGAGGACCGCCAGAACCCTCGCCTCACTCGCCACACCAAGTTGCTCGCGAATCAGGGTTTGATCAGGCAGCGCAGCGAGTTCCTCTACTAAGGGATGACCCACACAGGTCGCAGGTATTCCAGCTTCTTCATAGACCGCAACTTCAAAAGGCAGCAAACAAAGCATCAAATCCACAGACTTGGCAATGCGCTTGATGCGTCCCGCCCGCCATGCCCACACCGAGGGGCTCACTAAATGTGCGGTTTTTACCCCTCCCTCACGCAGGCGAGACTCCACACCCAGATTGAAGTCGGGACTATCGATGCCTAGAAAACAATCCGGGCGCTCGCTCAGCTGCTGCTCACATAAATCCCGACGGATACGCAGTAACTCAGGAAGACGCTTTAAGGGTTCTACGATGCCAAAGACCGATAGTCGATCCATGGGGTACAACGATTCCAATCCTTGTTCTGCGAGACGGGCCCCGCCGATACCCGACAGGCTAAGCCCATCACCAAAGCGGCTTCTCAGCTCACGGGCGACAGCGGCGCCGAGAATGTCTCCCGAAGTCTCTCCTGCCGCAATTCCAATATGCAAGGAAGTACCAGACACCTCAACGAACAATGCCACGCTCTGAGGCGTGTAGGCTATCTACCAGCGGTTGCACTTCCGGTGTCTCTTTCGCCATTCCCTCCAGACGCTGCACGGCTGCATCGAGGGTCAAGCCTTGCCGGTAGATGATTTTGTACGCTCGGCGCAATTCTGCGATGGCATGGGAATCAAATCCCCGGCGCCGCAACCCCTCAGCATTGATAGTTTTGGCCTGCGCTGGCGCTCCCGCTACCGTTACATAGGCGGGCACATCCTTACCAATACTGGTGCCCATGCCACTAAAGCTGTGTGCGCCGATCTTGCAAAATTGGTGGACTAGGGTGTAACCACTGAGGATTGCCCAATCGCCGACGATAACGTGTCCAGCCAGCGCGGTGTTGTTCACCAGAATCGTGTGGTTACCCACCACGCTATCGTGACCGATATGGACGTAGGCCATGATCAGGTTATGGCTACCAATCTCAGTCAGGGATTTGTCCTGCACTGTACCTCGGTGAATCGTCACGTTCTCGCGAATAATGTTGTCATCACCAATTTGTAATTCAGTGGGCTCATCGCGATATTTCAGGTCCGGAGTCGCCTCTCCGATAGAGGAAAACTGGTAAATGTGGTTGCGAGCGCCAATTCTGGTCGGCCCCTTCACCACAACATGTGACTCGATGACCGTTTGATCACCCACAACCACCTCTGGCCCAATGATGGAGTAAGGCCCAATCGTAGCTGTATCCGCTACCTGCGCCGATGGGTCAACAATGGCGGTAGGATGAATCACCAATTATCGGTCCGCACACAAAATGGTGGCTGAGGCGCAAAGCTTTTCATCCACCTCGGCACGCACTGCGAACTTCCAGATACCTCGGCGCTCGCTGACAATCTCCGCGTGCAAATGGACGCGATCCCCTGGAACACAGGGACGCTTAAAGCGCAGGTTATCGACCCCTACCAAATAGTAGATAGAGCCATCCGCAGGGGTTTTACCCATCGATTTAAAACCGAGGATGCCCGCCGCCTGCGCCATGGCCTCCACGAGAAGTACCCCAGGAAACACGGGGTTCTCCGGGAAATGGCCATCGAAGAAAGGTTCGTTAATACTTAGGTTTTTGTAGGCTTCTATCCGTTTACCCAGTTCGATATCCACCACGCGATCGACCAGTAAAAAGGGGTAGCGATGAGGCAGATGCTCGCGTATCGCGTCTATATCCATAATCACAACGATGTCTCCTCAATCGGGATTAGCCGGTTCCATCAAACTGGCCAGCTGCTTTTCAAGGTGGGCTACCCGCTTGGCCATTTGAGCAAGCTGTTCAAACCGCACTGCATTCTTGCTCCAGTCTCGGTGGGGTTGGATAGGCGTTCCCGAGGCATAAACACCTGGCTCAGTAATAGAGCGTGTGACGCGCCCCTGTCCGTTGATATGAACGTTGTCCCCAATAGTCAGATGATCACTGACTCCCACCATCCCCGCGAGCGTACAATCACGTCCAATGGTGGTGCTACCGGCTATGCCTGTGCACGCAGCAATCCCTGTACGCTCGCCAATCCGGACGTTGTGAGCAATATGAATCTGATTGTCGAGGATGACATGATCCTCCAGCACGGTGTCACCTAATGCCCCACGATCAATTGCAGTGCTCGCACCAATCTCAACGTGATCTCCGATAATAACTCCCCCCAGCTGGAGGATTTTCTCCCAGCCTGATTCCCCGGGAGCGAACCCAAAGCCGTCGGCACCGATGACCGCGTTGGCGTGCACCGTACAAGCGTTCCCAATGGTTACTCCGTGGTAGATAACCACGCCGGAGTAGATGCGCGTCCCCTCTCCAACCGAGCTATTAGCTCCGATATGGACTCCCGGGCCAATCAGCGTGTTGCTGCCAATAGAAACGCCAGCATCAATTACTGCAAAAGGACCGACGCTGACACCAGATCCCAAGACAGCAGTGTCGTGTATCACGGACGTGGGATGAATAGCGCCAGTAGGCGTAGGGCGGTCATCAAATAGGTGGGTGGCCCTCGCATAATGAAAATAGGGCTTGTCACTCAGCAGACAGGCCCCAGACCAGTTTTCTACCCAATCGGGATGCAGTATGACTGCCCCCGCCTTTGACCCTGAGAGCTCGGGGAGATATTTCGACTGTGACACAAAACTGAGTTCATTAGAGGCCGCATGCTCGAGGGGCGCAATACCCGCGACCTCCATTGCCGGATCACCTCTGAGCTCCAACGCCAAAGCGCTGGCGATGTCACCCAGTGTCATCATGGGGTCGTCATTACCCCTCAGCAGGCAACTGGTTCAATTTATCAGTTACCTTGGC
>CAXPOA010000237.1:0-6473 GCA_964218505.1 Luminiphilus sp. | reverse complement strand
GGCCCACCTCTGGCTCCAGCTCAAACAAAGGTCCCTCTCTGCCCACCACCCGCACGCCTACGTCGGTGATATCGGTGTCGGCTTCGGCAGTGATGTAAATGCATGCCCCTTCCTTGGCGGGTTTACTGGCACGCATATGAGCCAGTGCCCTACCGTCACCGCGCAAGCGCTCAATCAATATCTCGACGCGGCCTCCGGTTTGTTTACAACCGTAGAGGCGGGCCGGCAGTACCTTGGTGTTGTTGAATACCAGTAGATCTCGATCTGTTAACAGATCCACAAGTTCTCGGAACTGTCGATGGACCAGTGATCCGCTACCTCCCTCAAGGCACAGCAAGCGTGATGCAGATCGCTCGGCAAGGGGGACTTGCGCGATTAATTCGTCCGGTAAATCAAAATGAAAGTCTTGTCGCTGCAACATGGTCATGGAAGCAAGGTCAGCTCCGCGCCCTCATTGAAAAGCGGGAGACACAAAAAAACCGGCTGAGGTCTGCCGGCTTTCTTGACTCTTTTGTGAGAGATTACCCCTCAGCTGCCTTGGGTTCTGCATCCTCGTCAGCCGGCTCCTCTGCAGGCTCTTCCGCTGGAGCCTCTTCGGCGGCTTCGGGTGCAACGGCTTCAGGTTCACCTGCTTCGTCCTCAGCAACCACTTCCTCGACTGCGGCTTCATCCGCTTCGTCAGCTGCAGCCTCTGGCTCCGCTTCGGGCTGAGGCTCTGCAGGCAGAGTGACTTTGATCAGCTCTTCGGCCAACAAAATCTTGACCTTCTCCTCGCCGTTAATGGGTTTGCCTGTGCCGTCCTGAACCGCGTAACGCTCGTCACCACGTTGGTAGATCCGGTACTCATCGGTCTTTTTTATCAGTGTCATCGCCATGTCTTTTCTCCACTCGAGATACTCAGAAGCGGGAATTTCACGCCAACTAGCCCGCTCAGTCGGCGTGGAGTGTACCCCAAAGCGCAGCAGGGTTCAGCCTTAATTATTGCCGTTTTGTACCAGCTTGCTATACTCGCGCGCCCGAAAAGCCTCACATTGCCGGTGTGGTGGAATTGGTAGACACAGGGGATTCAAAATCCCCCGCCCTTAAAAGCTTGTCGGTTCGAGTCCGACCACCGGTACCACTGCGCTCCCACAACCAAACAACAACCCTTCCGATTGACGGCGATGCCACCTGCACTACCCCTGGCAAGAAGCCAACGGGGGTAGAAAAAGGGCTAGTAACGCTAATCTGTTCACCTCGCGAGACACTCACAGCAAGTCTCGAGGCACGGGGCATCTCAGACAAAAACCAACACCGACACCCCAACCATGAGAACGGCGGCAATTTTGTTAAGCGCCCCCATGGGGGCGCCCTCACCTAATGCACGTCGCAACCAGCGACCCCCACCCGCATACAGGGACAGGGATAAAAACTCCGTGGTCAGCATCACGGAAAGAAAAAGAAATAGCTGCGGCAAGAGCGCCCTCTCGGCATCCATAAATCCTGGCAACAACGCAATCATGAAAGCCCACCCCTTTGGATTCATGATCGCCGTGGTGAAACCAAGCGCTGCGAGAGGCAAGGGCGTCAGGCTCCCTCGTACACCCTGTGAGGATAACTCCGGGTCCGCTATCCAGAGCTGCCGGGCGATCCAAAGCAAATAAACCGCGCCGACCATGGCAAGGCCGTTGAACCAGACTGGATCGAGTCGCAGCAACCAACCTAGAAGAAAGACGGTGGTGCTGACGACCACCACGACCCCCGTCATCTCTCCCGCCATCATCCAGAGCGTTTTGCGATAACCAAGACTCAAGCCCAACGAAAAAGCAAGGGTCATGCACATTCCCGGCGTCAATGACACCGCTGCAATGGTCACCACAAACAAGCCGAATAGGTCTGCCGTCAACCTGATTCTCCCAATGTATACTGCCTAAAAAAGCGAATACTACAGGGAACCACCATGGAATCGTTACACGACTTTCTCTTCAGGGTGATCGACATCGGAGCCATGATTCTCGCGACCTTGGTGCTAGTGGGATTGATTGCGATCTTGGTGTTGTACCTCCTCGATATCACGCAAACAGAGCAGGCCATACGACGAAACTATCCGGTCATTGGTCGCCTGCGTTACTTCTTCGAGCACATGGGCGTGTTCTTTCGCCAGTATTTCTTCGCGATGGATCGGGAAGAACTTCCGTTTAACAGAGCGCAACGTTCGTGGATCGCCCGGGCGGCAAAAAATATAGATTC
Organism: Luminiphilus sp.; assembly: GCA_964218505.1. GTDB lineage: Bacteria > Pseudomonadota > Gammaproteobacteria > Pseudomonadales > Halieaceae > Luminiphilus. The sequence continues at coordinate 4,244 of CAXPOA010000237.1, read as the reverse complement.
AACCGTCGCCTTCGGGTCGACCAAACCGATCCGCACTCCAGGTCAAATTCTTTTTCTGAACAGTATGCTGCCAACACTCGATAACGAAGCAAACTCCTCTGGCCGCTCACCCATCACCTTTGGTGAGGGCTACGCGAGATTTCCCTACAGCACTTATTCAGTTTTTCATATTTCTGCCATGAGCTACGGCGCTCTCTCTGCGCCAGCGATCAAGGCTCTTTCGAAGGGCGCTGCCAAAGCAGGAATCCTCTACAACACGGGAGAAGGGGCCTTATCCCCCTACCATTTGGAGGGTGGTTGTGATCTGGTCTTTCAAATCGGCACGGCCAAGTATGGCGTGCGGGATGCTCGGGGCTCTCTCTGTGATGAAAAATTAAGGGAAGTGGCCGATCACGACGCGGTAAAAATGTTTGAAATTAAATTGTCTCAGGGCGCCAAGCCAGGCAAAGGGGGCATTCTACCCGGGGGAAAAGTGACCGAGCTGATCGCCACGACTCGGGGTATCCCCGTCGGCGTGGACTCAATCAGTCCCAACAGGCACGAAGACATAAACAGCGTAGATGACTTGCTGGACATGATTATTCGAGTCCGTGAAGTCACGGGCAAACCGGTCGGCATCAAATTGGTGTTGGGGCAGACTGCCTGGCTCGATTTATTTGCGACAACCATAATTCAACGTGGTCTGCATTCCGCCCCTGACTTCATCACCATTGATAGCGCCGAGGGAGGAACCGGTGCAGCCCCGCAGGGCCTGATCGACAACGTGGGCCTGCCCGCGGATTACAGCATCCCCGTCGTTGTCGATAAATTGATTGAATACGGCTTGCGCGAGCGAATAAAGGTGTTTGCGTCGGGAAAAATGGTAATGCCCTACGGAGTGGCAGCAGCGCTCAGCTTGGGAGCTGACTGTGTTAACTCGGCCAGAGGCTTTATGTTTGCGTTGGGCTGTATTCAAGCGCTGCAATGCAACCAAAACACCTGCCCAACAGGTATCACCACGCACGATCGAAAGCTGCAACGCGGCCTAAACCCGGCGAGCAAGGCAGTACGGGTAGAACACTACGCTAAAAACGTATTGAAAGAGGTGACGACGATTGCGCACAGCTGTGGTGTGGTAAACCCGCAGGATCTGAGCCGAGAGCACGCCTATTTTGTTCGCGGAGACGGCACACCCCAGCCGCTCATTGATCGCTATCCCTACCCTCAGGCGCGCTGATTAATTCTGCTCGTTCTCGATCTCGGCGCCAGCTTCCTGCAGCTCGCGCTTGCGAGCATCCTGAACCTGGTTCATGCAATCCCTGAAAGAATCAACGACCTTATCAACACCGCTGGGATTCAAGCCGCCTGAGTTTCCCGCAACAGAATAGGTCGCGTAAACCGCAGAGGCGGTGAGCATAGCCCACGACACGACGTGAACCGGCACTTTTTCATCCTTGATATCGTTGGCCAAGGCAATAAAGCGGTTCATCACTTCAAGCTGCTGATCTTGATCGGACATTTATAGCTCCTCCATTCAGGGCGGCAAGGATAACAGAGCTATTGACGACAGCATAAGGGTCTTTTGTTGTGAGCGTGATTCCTATGCTGTAGCCTCGGCACCCTCTCTTTCCAAACATGTCGCGTATGCGGTTCGGCCACCATTTACCTAAACATTATTTTGTGACAGCGGTCCCGCTTTGCCTGACGCTTGTTTTCAATCCGGAAGTCGGTCAGGCCGAGACCACCGTCCATGGCAGTTTATCGATTGGCTTTGAGCACGATACCAACGTGGCTGTCGACGAGTTGGATCGCAGCAGTAACCGTAGTGATGTGGGCCGAGTGTATGATGGCAATCTTCGAATCAGTCACGATTTCAATGACAGTGTTTCTGGAAAAATTAGTTACGACTTTAGCGCCATCGACTATGCGGAATTTGACCGCCTGAGTCGACAAACTCAGTCCCTTGGTGCTGGCCTCAACGCAGATCTCGGGGGAGTGAAAGCCGGCTTGAATTACTTTTTCACCAACACCCGTCTAGACAACAACAACTTCCTCACCTACCACCGACTCTCCCCATCTATCTCTGGCTTCGCCAGCAAGCGCTGGTTCTTCCGGGGCGCATGGGTCTATGGAGATAAAACACTCGAGCGACGCCCGGGAAGAGATGCGGTTACCCATGGATTGGAGACTGATGCCTACTACTTTTGGCGGGGACTGCGCCGGTACTTCAACATCGGGTACGCCTTCAGGCATGAAAATAGCCGGGCAGACCGATTCGATTTTGAAGGCCATTTAATCAAGCTGCGGGCGGTGCAGCGTTTTGATATTGGTGCCGGACTGAGTACGCTTGAGGCCGGTATCCGTTACGAAGAGCGCGACTATCAATCCGTAACCCCGAGTATCGGGGAGCCACGCTATGATGATCGCCTAAAGATATCCATCAGTTTCGATTATCAGATGACCAAACAGATAAACTGGCATTTTTACGCAAATTACAGCGATTATCAGTCAAACCTGCCCTCGGCTGATTACGACCAGACCGTGGTCGGCTCTGCTCTTGAATTCAGCTTCTAGCTTACTGAATTGTGAGCAGTCCGTAGCCATATACCTCGTCTCGGCCCGGTTCACCAAGATCCAGAGCAGACGCGTAGAGACGGGCGACCACGTCGTCGTCAGCCGCATCCTGTTTGAGAAGCGCAACCACCGTCGACACAAAGGGCACCGCAAAAGAGGTGCCCGATGACGTCGTGTAACCCCCACCCGCCAGCGCATGCCGCAAGTTAACCCCGGGCGCTGCAAGCGCCAGGTAATCCCCCCGGTTCGCCAATCTGAATGCCCTGCCCCTAGAATCAACTGCGGTGACGGCGACTACCGAGGCGTAGGCGGCAGGATACCTGGGGGTTGCCATGGGGCCGTCGTTCCCTGCGGCGGCCAGCACAACTACCCCAGTGCGGCTGACTTTATTGATAGCCACCTCCAGAAGACGATTCGGAGGTCCCGTCAAGCTGAGATTGATCACATCAACATCTGCCTGTAGTAACCAGTCGAGAGATTTTACGAGGCTAACGGTTGATGCAATCTCGCCTTTGTCTGCATCCGTTTCAAAAACTGCCGCTGAGTAAAGCGTTGAATTGGGAACCAGTCCAACCAAATTTTCGTCATTGGCGACAAAGAGGGATGCAATCGCCGTGCCATGAAAATTGGGCAGGTTCTCGCTTGCTCGGGTGAAGCGTTTGGTGTTGATATCGGCATTGACGAGCGAGGCGTGACTTACATCAACCTCACTATCGATTACCCCAATGCGCAGGGCCTTGTCGGCCAGTGCGGCGGGAATCTCCAAGGCCTCTCTGGGGGAGAGGCCTGCATCTACAGGGCTAGCATCTGGTACACCCGCAGTGTAGAAGTGATTGAGGTCCACCTCTGCTCGGTCAGAACCGACTACGTCATAGATGCCCTCGCGAGCGGCGCTGATATCGAACGATGCGGGTGCCGATACCTCAGCCAAGCGCAAACCTAGACTCGGAAGATCGGTCACCGAATCAAAAACATAACCCTCTCTGGACAATTCCTCGAATACGGGGGACTCCGCCATGACCAGCCACTGGCCCAAATGGATTCGGGCGTCGTCATCTGAAAGGCCAGCCTCAAGGGATTCCAACAGCTCATCACCCTCGGCCCCTATTCTTTCTTCTCTTCCGCCTCCGCTGACCGCTACGGCCGCGTCGTCATCTCCCGCTAAAACAACTTCAGCACCCTCGTCAGCTAAAACCGCAGCGTCGGGAAGCTCTTCCTCTGAAGAGGCAACATCGCTCTCTTCCACTTCGTCAGCCACCGCGTCCTCTGCCGCGGTCACCACAGATTCTTCTACCTGTTCTTCGACCTCGGTCTCGGCGCCTTCCTCAGCGACATCAACAAGCTGCTGCTCAGACTGGCCATCAATTTGCTCTTCTACTTCATCCTCGGCAACGTCCCCTGCAGCCTCCTCCGCGCCCGAGTTGGTCTCTTCTGCCACCTCGTCTTCCACGGTCTCCTCAACCTGCTCGTTGACTTCCTCCTCGACCGTATCCTGCTCACCACCGCCAAAGGTCAAATCATCCTCGACCGACTCTTCGGCATCCTCCACGGCATCGTCTTCTGTCTGCTCGTCAACGAGGTCCTTAATGGATTGCTCCAATTCAGACTCTGTCTCATCCTCAGCGGCATCCTCTGCCTCTTCCGCTGCCTCGTCCTCTGCCTGCTGTTGCAACAGGTCCCTCAAGGCATCC
>CAXPOA010000236.1:0-15644 GCA_964218505.1 Luminiphilus sp. | reverse complement strand
TTCTACCATCAGCGTCACCATATTCTGGTGTGTAGCACCATTATCGAAACAGGTATCGACGTGCCCAATGCCAACACAATCCTTATCGAGCGTGCGGATAAATTTGGACTCGCTCAACTTCATCAGCTTAGAGGTCGCGTTGGGCGGTCACACCACCAGGCCTATGCGTATCTTCTCTGCCCACCCCGGTCAACGCTCACCGGCGACGCACAAAAGCGTCTTGATGCAATCGAGGCGGCCAGAGAACTTGGTGCCGGTTATCAGCTCGCCACCCACGACCTCGAGATTCGGGGTGCAGGCGAATTGCTTGGTGATGAGCAGTCGGGTCAAATACACAGCGTGGGCTTTGGACTCTACCTCGACATGCTCCATAGCGCGGTGAATGCACTGCGTCGAGGCGAAATTCCTGATCTGGATGCCCCGCTCGAGAGCCGGACCGAGGTCAAGCTCCACGTACCCGCACTGATTCCCGAAGATTATCTGCCCGATATCGCGACCCGCCTGGTTATTTACAAGCGAATCGCGGCAGCAGATACCCAAGAGGGATTGCGGGAAATTCAGGTCGAAATGATTGACCGTTTTGGTCTGTTGCCCGACAGCATTAAAAACCTATTCACACAGGCGACCATGCGCATAGAGGCACAGCGACTCGGCATCGACGAAATCGAGCTCAACGTCGCCGGAGGACATCTGGAGTTTGGGACAAATACTCAAGTCAATCCCCTCTCCCTTGTTAAGCTGCTGCAAAACAATCCTTCAATCTATGGACTGTCGGGGTCGAGTCGATTGCGAATAACTCAGGAACTGCCTAACCTCGACAACAGAGTAGAGTTCCTGACTCAGCTACTAGCCACGTTGAGAGACAACGTCGCGAGGAATGAAGCCCGTGGGACACACTGACGCAAACTCACTTTGCCGAGGCATCTTTGGTGCGGCCATCCTCATTATGGCGACCCTACCTGCCTGGGGACAACTATCCGGTGAAGTCGAAACCCCAACTGTTCCCATGCCGGAGGGAACGGAGCCCACTGACATATCCGACTGGATTCTGGTCGAGGTGGCTGTTCTGGTTGACGATGGGGAGGAGACTTTATTGTCCGAGCAATGGCCCGCTCGGCCCAATGTCAGATACCCGCAAAATTATCGCCGCCTGCTCGATATCAATCTCATTCAGCAGCTGCAGGAACGGTTTCCCGCCGCAGACATTGCTGAAACCGCCGACGGACACATCAGGGTGATGCTCGAGGATCCAGCCCGAGTGCTCTCAAAAGCTATCATAGACGAACAGCTGCGGCTGGCCCGTGAGGTCGAGGAACTCGCTCTGCTCACAGAGCAATCGGAATCCGATCAGGAAATGCCTGCGCTACAAGACGACACTCTTTACGGCGAGGTTGGTGCTGCCGACATGGAGACGGGGCCGCTTATCCCTCTGGACCGACTCACTGCTGGATCCGAGACCGAACCGCAGGAGCCACCAATTGACCGCTTGTTGAATCCTTCTGTGACGCTGCCTTTTTACGATGAGGCCCCCCAATCAACTCGAGAACAATCACCGATCGTGATGCAAATGCTCGGTGAAAACTCGACAGCGGATTCAAACGGTGATCCGGTTGCGCCCCCACCCACCCTACCCACCCCCTTCATCTCACGTCCAATGACTTTATTGGCGGAGGGATTGCGGGCTCTTCAGAGAAGGCCGGGCAATGCGCTGGAGGCCTCGGCTGCATGGATACAAGGGCCGGATGCCAACACGCGTCCCATTGTTCTCGACCGCTCAGGTGATACCACCCCGCGGGCCCCACTGCAGGGTTTTATCCAGCTACGCACTAGGGACTCGCTAAAAATCGGCGTCAATTTCTGGCGGGCCACCGACGGCGGTTATATGCCTGACACCTTCAGAATGACCCCACCAGAGAAAGCCGACCCCGGGATAAGCTATGGGGAATCAATGTCTGGCGACACAATCAGCGAAGAGGTAGCGCTGGAGTTCCAGAGAAAACTGAGTGAGCTCGAGGTGTTTATCGCGTCGGGACAGCCACTCAGTGAATTTAGCTACACATCGACCGAAGAAATCAATCCCAACCCGGAAGCCAATGACCCGGAGCCCAATGCTCTCCAAGATTGGAGCTGGCGACACCTCATTCATATCGCAGACACGCGATCGCTGGAAGCGGGTGTGGTTCGCTATTTTGATCACCCGGTGATCAAAGTGTTGGTCACCTATAAGGAACTCACCTGGGGCGAGGTCTACTCTCAGGGCCATGAGGAATGGTTGGCAAGCCAGATTCAACAGGCAGAGGCTGAGGCCGAAACCGAAGCCGAGAGCAGGCAGTAGCCCGCCCAAAGAGGGGCCATTGGCTCAGGAAGATGGCTCGGGCACGGGCAAACCCTCTGCCAAATGCACCGTGCTGGTTGGAAAGGCCACCTCGGCACCATGAGACTCAATAATCCCAAGAATTTGCAACAGAACGTCCTGCTTCACCCCGTGATAGGTGGCCCAATCCGTGGTTTTGGTGAACGTGTAGATGAAGAAATCCAATGAAGATGGCCCGCAGCTCACAAAATTGACCATGAGCGTGCGATTAAGATCAATCGCCTCGTGCGATGTCAGCATGGCTTTTACGTCCGCCACAATGGATCCCATACAACTGACATCCTCGTAGCGAATACCAATGGTTTCATAGATACGTCGATTGCGCATGCGGGAGGGATTTTCAAGCGCGACACTCGAAAAAACCGCATTAGGCACATAGAGAGGCCGCTGATCGAAGGTGCGTATCATCGTCATGCGCCATCCAATATTCTCTACCGTTCCCTCTATTTCTCGATCGGGAGAACGAATCCAGTCGCCCACGGTGAACGGTCTGTCGAGGTAAATACTCAGCCCGCCCAGAAAATTGGCGAGAAGGTCCCTCGCGGCAAAACCCACAGCGATACCACCAATACCACCAAACGCTAGCAAGCCCGACACGGATACGCCAATCGACTGGAGTATCATCAATGACAGAACAATCCACAGGGTAATCCGAAGTAGCCGGATAGTGGCGCTAATGGTCGCTCTTGCATCGGAGTCTCTTGGGCCCCGATGCTCGCCGAGCAATTCGCTTTCAACACCAGCAAGGATCCGCTGAACAAACCAGCCCAAAAGCAGAATCAGCCCGGTATCGGCCGCTTGCCGCAACCAGCCTCGCAGATCGTCAGCTCCCTCCAGAAGACCAAGAGACAGATAAGCCAGGAACAGCCACATCAGCCACTCGCCTGGTTTTACCAGCGCCGACGCAATCACGTTGTCCCAAGGGTTTGCGCTCTTTTCCGCCGCGCGATTCAGTCTGGCCAGGAGCAGGCCTAGGGTCAGGTGGCCGATCATACCGATTAGCAGGAATGCCCCCAGCATGAGGACGACCAGAGGAACCCCCGTCGACTCGGCGAGAGGTTGAAGCCAGTGACTGAGTAGCGCTGTGGATTGATCCATGATGTTGGCTCGGCTTTTGACAGGGAGGGATGCTACCGCATCTTCTCAAAAATGTGCCAACCGCCTGTCAAAGGGGGATAAATCGGGGGGTGACGGTGGAGATTTTTCTGTATAAAATCACAGCCTGTATATATAACCATGGAAAATCACCATCGATGATCAAACTGACCTCCCGACAGGAACAAGTGCTCTCGGTAATACGCCAAAGCCTGGATGAAACAGGATATCCTCCGACTCGTGCGGAGATCGCCCGAGAATTGTCGTTCAAAAGTGCCAACGCCGCTGAGGAGCATTTAAAGGCCCTGGCTAAGAAAGGTGCCATCGAAATGATCCCGGGGGCGTCCCGTGGCATTCGACTTGTTGGCGAGCAGCCGACGGGCATTCCCATTATTGGCCGAGTCGCCGCAGGGAATCCGGTTCTGGCCGAGGCTAATATCGAGGACCACTGCAGCCTCGAAAGCAGCTTCTTCTCGCCTCATGCAGACTATTTGCTACGGGTAACCGGCGACAGCATGATCAATGTAGGCATCCATGACGGTGACCTTCTCGCCGTGCACAGCACACCCACGGCCCGGGACAATGAAATCATCGTGGCCCGAATCGATGACGAAGTCACTGTTAAGCGCCTCCAGCGCCCCTCTGCACATGAAATCAGACTGGTCGCAGAGAATGACGATTTTGACCCCATCGTGGTCGATCTCAGAGAACAGGAATTTGCGATCGAAGGCATCAGTGTCGGGGTTATCCGCCGCCATCAATGAAGCAGTATCGTGAGGGGGCAAATTCCCCTTCTCGTTGGAATCGAGAATGTTCTTGGGGTATCTTCGCGTCAGGGCCGATCAAGAGTAGCCCACGGCGGCAGTGCTAGTGCAGCGTTCTACCTTCCGCGGAGCCTTCCTGCTCCTGAGCGTCGACTTCGATATTGGCTAATTCAGCCAACTGTGCAGCGGCCTGGATGCCGGCCTGAATCATTGCCTTCGCCACCTCAAGATTGTTCTCTAAAAGGTATGCGGAGGTTTCAGGCGAAAACTGGATGCTCACGAGAGGCTCAGAACCCTCATCATCGGCGCGCTGCAGAACAACCTCGCCGTCACCCAAGTCAACAATTTCCAGCAGTGCTGTCGCCATGCGGCTCCCCTGTGTGGATGGTTGTTTCACTGTAGCAGTCTGCTTTTATTCTGCAAACCCAAATGTGAAAATAAATGGAAAACCCTCAATATTCCTCAGCACTTTCACCCATCTCGTTAAATAAGTCCGCGAGGGCGTCTCGCCATGAGACGAATTCCCGGAGGCCAGGTGGACCGCCACCAACAATCATTCCCTTGTGCCGGCTGGACAGACCCGCAGGAAATGGCGACAACAGGTCAGCCAACCAGCCCGAGTGCTCCAGACGAGCGAACTCCTCCACACGCTCCGCCACGGCAAGCCCTTTTTGTTGCTCGGGAAGCTCGCCCACACCATGAGGGGGATGCTCTGGCAGGGGCTGGGCCTTGATCGCCTCGAGAAGCAACCAACCGTAGGCATCGACCAGATGCAAACGCACCGCAGGGGCAAACGCAGCGTTTAGGACTTCAGGGGATAATCGCGCCCCGCCTGCTAATTCAGACTCCCAGGCATCAAGCAGGATGTGCGCCATGTAGATGGCGTGATTGGCGAACCCTCTCGCGGTTGCCACTCTGGTTAACTGCCTTCCTGTACATTCGGCGCGTCTGCCTCCGCTTTGCCAGCCGCCTTTTTCTTGGGTGCAGCCTTCTTTTTTGTCGCCGCTTTTTTCTTGGCTTTTGCTTTCTTCTTGACTACCTTGGCGCTACCTTCCTGCTGCCATGCCCCATCGTGGAAGAAGGCCTTCCAGCCGGAGGCCTTGCCGTCAACATCTGTCATCAGATATTGCTCGCGGGTTTTACGGCTGTAGCGAATTTGAGAGCGATTACCCGCATCATCAGCAACAGGTCCATCGAAAAGATAATGATACTTGGAGTCAATTTCAGCTTGGTGAGGGAGCAACTCATCAAGAAATGGTGGCCGGGTCTCCCGATTTTTCGGAAACTGACTCGCCGCCAGAAATAAGCCGGACGCGCCGTCACGCAATACATAGTGATCGTCCACTTTTTGACAGGCCAACTCAGGCATCTGCACAGGGTCCATCTTTGGCGGCGCCACTTCACCGCTACGAAGCAACTTGCGAGTGTTTTTACATTCGCTATTGGTACAACCGAAGTACTTTCCAAAACGACCAGTGCGTAATTGCATTTCGGCCGTACACTTGTCGCATTCGATTACGGGCCCGTCGTAACCCTTGATCCTGAACTTCCCTGTTTCTACCTCATAACCAGAGCAATCAGGATTGTTACCGCACACGTGTAGTTTGCGGGTTTCATCAATTAAGTAGCTGTCCATGGCGGCATTACAAATTCCGCAGCGATGTTTGCTAAGCAGCAAGCGAGATTCCGCCTCATCATCTGCATTTTCACTGACGACTTCGTCACCAGGTATGAGGTTCACCGTATTTTTGCATCGCTCTTTCGGCGGCAGACTGTAGCCAGAGCAGCCGAGAAAAACTCCGGTGCTTGCGGTTCGAATTTGCATGGGCCGATCACAGAGCGAGCAGGGAATACCGGTAGGCGTCGGATCATTAGCCTGCATGCCGCCAGGCTCGGGCTGCTCAGCCTGCTCTAGGCGCTCACGAAAATCGCCATAAAATCGATCAAGCAAGTTTTTCCAATCAAGGCGTCCCTCCGCCACCTCATCGAGCTGCTCTTCCATCGATGCAGTAAATCCATAATCGAGCAAATCGCTAAAGGTTTTTTGTAGTCGCTGGGTCACTATGTCGCCCATTTTTTCAGCATAAAATCGCCGGTTCTCCAACCGAACATAGCCGCGATCCTGAATGGTCGAAATGATGGCCGCGTAAGTTGAAGGTCGGCCAATACCTCGCTTTTCCAACTCTTTAACTAGGCTGGCTTCACCGAAGCGAGCAGGTGGCTTGGTGAAATGCTGCTTGGGATTCAAGCCATTCAATGTGAGGGCGTCGCCCTCTTTTAAGGCCGGCAGCTCGGTATCTTCTGTCTTGCGCGTCATTGGCGGTTGAACTCGGGTAAAGCCATCGAACTCCACTACCCGTCCTCGTGCCGTTAGCTCATAGGCGCCGGCGGCGACAGTAACCGTCGTGGACAGATAGCGCGCTGGCATCATCTGACAGGCGACAAACTGTCGCCATATCAGCTCATAAAGTCGTTCCGCATCACGCTCCATTCCCTGCAATTGATGTTGCTGGATGCCAACATCGGAAGGGCGAATCGCCTCATGAGCTTCCTGTGCCCCCTCTTTAGACGAGTACAACACCGGTTTCTCAGGCAGATACTGCTTGGGGAAGTTCTGCTCTATATGGTGGCGACAGGCGGCTACAGCGTCAGCACTCAGATTAGTGGAGTCTGTTCGCATGTACGTGATGTATCCGGCTTCGTACAAGCGCTGCGCCAGCGTCATTGTTTTCTTAACGCTAAAACCCATTCGAGTGCTTGCTGCCTGCTGCAGCGTTGATGTAATAAATGGTGCCGAGGGCTTCGAACTCGTCTTTCGCGCGTCGAGACCCGCAACGGAAAATGCTGCAGACTCAAGAGCGGTGACGGCCGCGTGAGCTTCAACCTCAGTTTTGGGGTCAAACTTTTGACCATCGACCCGCTTTACCTCAAACCAGACTGGCGTATGCCCGTCGACCTCTAGAGCGGCATGGACCTCCCAGTACTCTTCTGGCAGAAATGCACGGATCTCCCGCTCACGCTCTACAATGAGGCGAACCGCAACCGACTGAACGCGGCCCGCCGACAGGCCGCGCGCTACCTTTGCCCAGAGCAACGGTGACACCTCGAAGCCGACCACCCGGTCTAAAAAGCGCCGCGCCTGCTGAGCATTAACGCGATTGGTATCAAGCTCTGCAGGACGTTCGAAAGCCTCTTGAATCGCTTTTTTCGTTATCTCGTTAAAGACTACCCTCTGGTAACGCGCATCGTCGCCGCCGATGATCTCGCGCAGGTGCCAGGCGATAGCCTCCCCCTCCCTGTCAAGGTCTGTCGCGAGGTAAATAGCGTCTGACTTAGCAGCCAGCTTTTTTAACTCACTGACAACCTTCTCTTTGCCCGGCAGAATTTCATAGCGAGCACTCCAATCGGCGTCGGGGTTAACCCCCATACGGCGCACCAACTGCTCACGTTTTTTCTTTTTCTGATAGCGCTTTTTTTCCTCGGGCGCCATTTTCCGGGTGATTGCTGCTTGAGCCGCACGCTCCTTGGGATCAGAACTTGTGCCACTGCCTGCTGTGGGTAAATCACGAATATGACCCACGCTGGACTTAACGATGAAATCGCTACCAAGATATTTGTTAATCGTTTTTGCCTTTGCAGGCGACTCAACAATTACTAATGCTTTTCCCATAATGGAGTGTCCAGCTAAACCACTTTTAGGCGTAACGCCGCCGAGGCTCTCTCGGCAAAAGCGGGCATATATACGTGCCCAAGCTACCGCGGGTCAAGTTTCATCGACTAATGACCGAGAGAAAATTCATCGTCAGATCGACTGACACAATATGAAGCTATCTCCGAAAAAACCTATCTTTTTAGACAATTCAGGGCTTCAAAGACCTGCTCCAAGGTTGAATCCTGACCCCGTTCAGTCCAGTACAATTGCACTTCCTCAGGCTGCCTTATGATTGCCTCGATGGCGGAATCAAGAGCGTCTAGCCATTCAGGGAGTGCCTCACCGTCACGTCCTTCCCATCCTTGAGGCGTCCGGACCCACAGGCTATTACATGAATTTTGGGATGCCACCTCTGAGCGAGGCTTGTCGCATCGCATCGCATAACACACCAACACCTCATCGGAGATTCGTTGTAGTCGAGGGGGGATCTCGGCAGGTTCTCGACATCGGACCTGGATACCAGCGCTACGCGCCGCATCTCGCCAGCGTGCAACGCGACGCTGCTGCTTGCTTGGTAGCGCTGACAGTAGCGGGCCCGCAACAGCCGCCACTGCAATCAGGATCAGTAGATAGGTCATGTAGCGCCTCGTAGAGCTGTTGGTGGCAGAGAGTACGGGTGGTAAGGTGGCTTTGTATAGACATTGCGGGGACTTGCTTGTGGCCTACAACAAAATTTTGGTAGCCATTGATCTCGGTAAAACTTCATCTTCGGTTATCGGCAAAGCGGCTGATCTGGCAGCCGCTGGGCGCTCGGAGCTCCACGTGCTACACGCCGTAGAACCCTTGAGCATCACCTACGGTGGCGATATCCCCATGGATTTTTCCTCAATTCAGGACGAGATTTATCAGCAGGCGACAGAGCAATTGGACACTTTTTGCAGCAAACTCGATATCCCTGCGGAGCAGCGGCATTTAGTCATGGGGCGTCCTGAGGTTGAAATTGCCAATATGGCTGAGACACTCGGGGTCGATTTGATCGTAGTGGGGAGCCATGAACGCTATGGCCTGGCAGTCCTCTTGGGGTCAACAACGGATGGCGTGCTGCACAGTGCAGGGTGTGACGTGCTGGCGATCAAGGTTGACGCGGAAAATTAAGCATCCAGCATCCATCTGGATAACTGCTCACCATCAAAGGGCCACCCCAATTCCCTACCCCGATGATCTTTGAGTACTGGAATGCGGATACCATATTCCTTAATGAGCATCAGGTTTTCTTCAATATCCACGCTCGTAAACGCCACACCAGCAGCGTAGAGAATGTTCTCGGCCATCTCGCACAGATGACACCCTGCGGTGGTGTAAAATAAAAGCGACTCCGTGGTATTTGTCGAATCGACCTGATCCTGCACTGAGATAAACCTCTCGGATAACCAGCCATGAGTGTAAAACAGAGTAAGGGGCCCTTGATACGCGACCAACTGATAACCGTCTATGGGCGAAAGCCCGTGATGGAGGCTCTTGTCAGCAATCGCCTGGCCTGTCAGACCCTACACTGGTCGACGAGCAATCGAATGCATGGCACCGCAGCCACCATTTACGATGAGGCGAAAATCCAAGGCCTGAAGATACGGGAGCACTCCAGAGAATCGCTCGCTCGAATCTCAAAAAACGGGAAGCAGGACCAAGGGGTCGCTCTGGACATCCTGTGTCCCAATTTCATGACTGTCGATGCTTTGGTTACCCGCGCTACTGACCCGAGATGCCGGCTACTAGCACTGGATGGCATCACGAACCCTCAAAACATTGGCATGATACTGAGAAGCGCTACCGCGGCCGGGATAGATGGCATTCTCTATCCGATCAGAGGGGTCGCATCCCTTGGCCCCCTAGTTATAAAAGCCTCAGCTGGAACCGCGTTTCATGCCCCTATTGTTCGCTGCAAAGAGCTATGCGAGGCGCTTCAAACCCTGCAGGAAGCCGGGTTCTGTATTGCCAGTCTTGAGAGCGGTGCGCGAGTGTCTGCCTTTGACTACCAGGCTACATCCGGCACGGTCTTTGTTCTTGGCGGAGAGACTGCCGGCGTATCGGCGCAGACCGCAGCGCTCACAGATATTGCGCTTTCTATCCCCATGTCATCAGACATTGAGTCGTTAAATGTCGCTGTGGCGGCCTCGCTGATCGCCTTTACCCCGCACATCCGCGGGAAGGCAGAGTCTATCACTTAGCCAGCGCTGCCATGGCCTCCTCAAGCCCACCCAGCGTCAACGGGAACATGGACCCCTCCATCAGCTGATTCGTTATACCGATCGACTGGGTGTACTGCCACTCATCCTCTGGCACAGGATTAAGCCACACGCACTTGTCGTACGTTTGCCTGAGTCGACGGAGCCACAACTCCCCGGGTTCCTCATTCCAGTGCTCTACTGACCCACCCGGCTGCACAATTTCATAGGGAGACATTGCAGCATCGCCGACAATGACTACCTTGTAGTCATGGCCGTATTTGTGCATGAGATCAAGCGTTGGCGTACGTTGATTGTGGCGTCGAACGTTGTTCTTCCACACACTCTCGTAAAGAAAATTGTGGAAGTAAAAATACTCCAGATGCTTGAACTCGGTCCGCGCGGCGGAGAACAACTCCTCGCAAACTTTGACATGCGGATCCATAGAGCCGCCCACGTCCAAAAACAGTAATACCTTTACCGCATTATGGCGCTCGGGCACCATTTTTATATCGAGAAGTCCTGCATTGCGCGCAGTCGAGCTGATGGTATCGTCCAAGTCGAGCTCATCTGCAGAGCCCGTGCGCGCAAATTTACGAAGCCGTCGCAGTGCAACCTTGATATTCCGGGTGCCGAGCTCCACGGCATCGTCATAGTTCTTAAAATCCCGGCGATCCCATACCTTTACCGCACGCTTATTCTTGCTCTCTCCTCCGACCCGGATGCCCTCTGGATGATAGCCATCATTCCCAAAGGGGGAAGTACCACCGGTGCCGACCCACTTGTTACCTCCCTCATGCCGTTTCTGCTGTTCCTCAAGCCGCTTTTTGAACTCCTCGATCAGCTTCTCAAGCCCCCCAAGAGATTCAATTTTGGCTTTTTCCTCCTCTGAGAGATTCTTTATAAACTCGGAGCGGAGCCAATCGTCGGGAATAAGCGCCTCGATAACGTCATCGAGCCCTTCAAGCTCACGAAAATGAAGTCCAAACGCTCTGTCAAATCTGTCGTAATATTTTTCATCCTTCACCAACACCGCACGGGAAAGCTGATAAAACCCGTTGATATCAGCAAATACCAACTGCCGCTTCATGGCCTCGAGTAAGTCGAGCAGCTCCCGGGTCGTGCATGGCACACCCGCATCCTTCAGACCGTGAAAGAAATTGATCAGCACAGGGTGTCCCTAACGGGTCTCGCGCCGGTGCATAAAGGCCAGACGCTCCAACAGCTGAACATCCTGCTCATTCTTTAAAAGCGCCCCATAAAGAGGTGGAATCGCCTTGGTGGAATCTCGATTCTTTAGTACCTCATCTGGAATATCATCAGCCATAAGCAGCTTCAACCAATCGATAAGTTCAGAAGTGCTGGGCTTCTTCTTCAGACCGGGTATGGATCGCAATTCAAAAAAGACCTCGAGCGCCTCGGCGACCAAACTCTGCGCGATACTGGGATGGTGGACATCAACAATCTCGCGCATCGTGTCGCGGTCAGGAAAGCTGATGAAGTGGAAGAAGCACCGCCGGAGAAAAGCGTCTGGCAGTTCCTTTTCGTTATTTGATGTGATGATGATGATAGGCCGATGTTTTGCCTTTATGGTCTCACCGGTCTCGTAAACAAAAAACTCCATGCGGTCGAGTTCAACGAGTAAATCGTTAGGAAACTCGATATCAGCCTTATCCACTTCGTCGATCAGTAACACAACCTGCTCATCGGAATCGAAGGCCTCCCAGAGCTTCCCTCTCTTTATGTAGTTTCGGATATCGTGAACCTTCTCATCTCCTAGCTGGGAATCCCGCAACCGCGACACGGCGTCATATTCATACAGACCTTGCTGGGCTTTGGTGGTCGACTTAATGTGCCATTGAATCAACCGCTTACCCAATCCCGCGGCCACTTCCTCTGCCAACATCGTCTTACCCGTACCAGGCTCACCCTTGATTAGTAGTGGCCTTTCCAGATTCACCGCCGCGTTGACCGCCATTCGCAAATCATCGGTCGCCACGTATCTTTCTGTCCCCGTAAACTTCATGTCACTGTCTCTCATTGGAAAAGTTAGGTTCGGCGCCGCAATCTAGACACCAATACGGTCCCAGCACCCGCAACAACGCCAAGCAAGCCCGCCAGTGCAAGTACGATGAAGGCACCCTTTGCGGATGACCAACCTCCCACAAAGGCAAGGTTGAATACCGCGACGATTAATGCGGGTGCGAGGGTTTCAGCTCCTGGAGCAGGCAAGGCGGGCGCGATCAAAATGCCCAACATGGCTCCAATCACTGCGCGTTGCGCGAGCGGGCTTACATGTCGCAGCCAATGGCGATAAACGAGAATCGACGCCATAAGCGCCGCCAAAACATAGAGTGAAAGTGCAATACCATACGAGTGTGGCGTCAGCATACCTCCTCCTTCTCGGACGGCGGCATCTGCAGAAAAAAGCCCCGCTGCTCTATTTCGGACAATACGTGTTCCCCGCTGTAACGCGCCAGCTTTCGGTCTAAGGTCAAATTTAGGGTTACCACCAACTCGGGCTCGCCAAACCGCTCCCGTAGAGGGGCTGGCAGCGTGTCTAGTTTGCTATCATGAGGCAGATAGATGTAGGTGAGCTCCTTGCGCGGGCTTCGATAGACATTGACTAGCATCAGGCTAACACCGCCTGGGTCGCATTTTTCCTCATCGGTTCTATGACGGCCTTAGCGCGCCAGCCAAGCCATGACGATGGCACTTCTATGGACTCACCAACCGCCTCTCTGGCGAGTAACTCCAGCTCCCGATTCGGCATCAGTATTTCAATGTTCATATCCAGCCGTTGGGCCAGATCCTGAAGACCTGGCAACAGTTGCTTAGCGAGGGCCCTGACGGGTGCGGAAGCAGGCGGCAACAATAGGCGCGGCGCTCCCTCCTTTGCGCTAGCTCGCCCTTGCGCGACAGCATCCAGCAGAGCGGTGCCATAGCGGCGTATGGATGAGGCTTGTAATCCGTCAATGCCTGACAGGCTGTGCTTGCTCTCGGGCATCGTGCGAGCAAGTTCACTAATTGCTTTATCCGGCACTATCCAAGATCTGGGCTTATCGGTCGTCCGGGCCGTGACCTCACGCCAGTCAAGCAGTGCGAGTAATGTAGCCAGCTGTTCGGGCGAGAGTTTCCAGGCGGATTTGAATTTCGCCAGAGGGCCGCGGCCCCCAGTCGCCTGGGCCGCAGATTCGCCGTACAGCCAATCGAGTATACGTCGCTGTTCAGCGATGCTTTTCATAATCGGCCAACACTGCGCAAGGAACTGCACATCCGCTGCCGCATACTGGCACTGGGCCGCAGAAAGTGGGCGAGCCAGCCAGTCAGAATTAGTTTCCTCTTTACTGACCTCGACCTGCAGGAGGGCTGCCACGAGTGCCCGATAGCTTACGCCAAACCCCAGGTTGAGCATGGCGGCCGCCTTTTGAGTATCAATCCAGTGAACCGGAGCCAAACCCAACCAGCGTTCAAACACTTCAAGGTCCTCACTTGCACTGTGAAGAATTTTTGTCACTCGATGATTTAATAACAAATCAGCAACGGCGGCGTGGTCATCAATCGATAGGGGGTCGATCAGCCAGCACTTTTCTTCAGTGGCCAACTGCAATAAAGCAATCTGGGGGTAAAAGGTATCTCGGCGTCTAAATTCAGTGTCGACCGCTACAACACCATGAGCCGTCGCTTCGGCACATGCTTCCTCTAGAGCAGTCAAAGAGCCAACCCATTGCCAGCTGTCCTCTCCCGATACCATTGTTATCAGCTCCCGTCGACGCCGGAGACCTCAGTCCGACCCGACAGCGCATGAGCCAAGGTTGACGAATCGAGGTATTCGAGCTCTCCGCCCAGGGGCACACCGTGAGCAATCCGCGTGATTTTCAACCCTCGTTGACGCGCCCTCTCAGCGATATAGTACGCCGTCGCCTCCCCCTCTACCGTGGGATTGGTTGCCAGAATAACTTCGGTAATCGACTCGCTGTCAAAGCGGGCCTCCAGCACATCGAGGCCTATTTCTTCTGGACCAATACCGTCCAAAGGGGATAGGTGCCCCATCAATACATGGTAGATGCCACGAAAACTCGCGCTTTGCTCAATGGCGATCACATCAGCTGGGGTTTCAACAACACAGAGCAGACTGTGGTCTCTCCGTTGATCGCCGCAGAGCTCACAGGTCGATAGCTCGGTGAAATTCTGGCAGCGCTCGCATCGGCCCACCCGTGCCAGCGCGTCGGCGAGTGCCTGAGACAGCGCGTTACCCCCAGCGCGATCTCGTTCGAGAAGATACAAGGTCATCCTTTGGGCGGACTTTGGACCAACCCCGGGTAAGCAGCGAAGTGCTTCAATAAGCTCGTTAATGGCAGGAGAAAATTTCATCAATTCAGTAGCTTATAAATATAACTCAAAGTCTTTTATTGGCTTTGTGCGGTTAGTGGCTTTTATGGCGAGCCCCATAACCTCGACCAGCTCTTTTAAGACCGCCAGCCCCTCTTCCAGTTTTATGGCTTGCTTCATGATGTTTCCCCGAAGCCCGTTGGTGGGCGAATTGAGCCTTCGACAACTGTAGCCTCATACTCACCCAGTAAATAGGCAAAGGTTTGGTCCTCATCCAGTGCCTGCTCTGCTGCTAGCTGTCGATCTCTCACCCGCTGGGCGCGGAGGGCAGAAGGCGTCTGCTCGCCCACCGCACCTATCTGTATGTCAACAACAACGGGGCGCTCCAGCACCTGTTGAAACGCCAGCTCCAGTGCTGAAACTTGGCGTTCCCGGAACAGTGACGCATTACTCTCATCCAATACGAAAGACAGGCGCCTCCCCACTACAGAGACTAACTCACAGTGCATAGCGATGTTTTGGGTCACACCTACCAAGCCCAGGGTTTCAAAAAACTCCGGCCAATTAGCAGGCGTGGGTAAGTCCTCATCCGCATCATCGGCGGCATCTACCCCCTCTCCGATGACAGCCGATGGCTGTTCCCCGCCTGGCGTGCCGCCGGAGTGCACCGAGGGATCAGAGGCGTTGACGCTCTGGGCGGGTTGTCTCAACGCTTTTTCGTTACGCGGAGATATCGGCTCTTGCTGGACTGCCACCGGATCCACCGGTGGACTAGGCTTTTTTGTCGGGGGCGCCCCTTCACTAACCGGGTCAGATCCCGCACCAGAATCCATAGATCCCGCGGGAGCAAGGGCTGCCGGCCGAAACGCCAACATCCTGAACAGGGTCATCTCAAGGGCAATACGAGGGTCGGGTGCTACCGGCAAATCCCGACGCCCGTTCACAGCGAACTGATAACACAGCTGGGTGTCATCTAGGCTTAATTCCTGTGCGAATTGCTGCATTCGCTCGGCGTCACTCCAGACCCCATCAAGAGAATCGGGCACTAATTGCAGGACCGTCAGCTGATGAAAAACGCTGATCAGCTCTTCAAGCGCCGCGCTGTAGTCGGGCGCATGCTCGGCAATACGGTCGACCGCCGAGATCATGCCCGCTGCATCATTGGTGATCACACACTCAACCAGATCAAGGACCCGACCACGATC
>CAXPOA010000235.1:0-15694 GCA_964218505.1 Luminiphilus sp. | reverse complement strand
GCCGGTATTTCCCTGGGGTGCTTGTGGTGTCTCGCTCATGTTGATTCCTCTTTATTGTTGTTCACTAAATGACAGATTCTGGAATGGGGGTTGTGCTGTTGATAATCATGTCGGCGCGTCGTCGTATCTTGGCCTCATGATCCTCGGTGAGGGTGTGTAGCCAGAAGTCACCGTTTTGCAGCTTTTCTAAAGCCATCTCCGCAACTTCATCGGGGTGGGTCGTCTTGAGTTCAAAACCAAACTCCTCGGCCATGCGCTTCATATCATCTACGGAGTTGATACCACTCTCGTTGCCTGTAACGCCCTTATCAAATTCCTCTGGCCGTACTCGGCCCGAGTTAAACAGACCCGTATCAACGATGTGGGGGCCCGGAAACAGGGCGCTCACTTTTACAGGCAAGCCTGCGCCCTGAACTTGGTAGTGCAGGTTCTCGGTGATCGTTTGCACGGCGGCTTTAGACGCCGTATAGATCGGAACATCCGGTAGCACCATGTAGGCGCCATTACCCGAGCCGGTGATAACCATGTGTGTTGGTTCGGATCGCGTAACCAGATAGGGCATAAATACGCGGATTGAATTGACGGCTCCCCAGACATTGACGTTGAAACACCATTGCCAGTCTTTATCAGAAAAGTCCCACATCGCGCCCGCCTCACCGGCACCGATGCCGGCATTGGCAAAGACAAAATCAACCTGCTCGAAAGCGGCCAGAGCGCTGTCTAAAAGACCTTGAAGGCTCGTCACGTCGGTGACGTCGCACCGGCAGACCTGATGGTCAATACCTTCTGAGGACAGATCGTCTCCGACCGTGGTCATGGCGCTGGGATCCACATCGCCGATCACAATCTTTGCACCGGCGCGTCCGAGGGCGAAAGCAAGAGAACGTCCTACGCCACTTGCGCCGCCCGTGATGACCGCAGTCTTGCCCCGGTAATAGTCACTCATTGCTGGCCCCGAGCACTGGATTCAAGATAAAACCGTCGAACCCATTTGCGAAACAACACTAGCGTCTCGTCGCCCTTGCAGAAAATAGGTTGCCGACGATGTACCTTGTGTTTCCATATGGGATAGTCGTCTTGGAGTCCGTCAATGATGCCATTCATCACCGCATCCCCGGCAAGATCCTCAATGTCTTTACAGACGGTCAGGGTCCATCGCAGGAGAGTCTCATTCTGCGTAATGGGCTGCGCGGAGTTGTAAACGATCATTTCGGCGCCAGGGCCATAACTCGTCTTTACTCGTGCCAGGCCGGGCTGGAACATCGTGGCGTGGAGGTGCCCCGGTATGCCGTTGGCGTTCATGTCTGCGTGAAGGTGCACGGCACCATCATCCTCAACAGTTACCGAGGAGGGGGGTGTCTCGTTTTGCTTGTGGACGTATTGAAAATGCTCGGGGTCGCAGGAGTTTTCCGCGATATCCTGAATGTGAACCGGAATAGTGAATTCCACCTGACGGGGGGCGGTCCAGCCGTCACTGTTTAGCTGATCGATAACGGGCACCTCCCACATGGGATCCTCACCGGTTGGATGGAACCACATATAGATCTCGCCGTTGACTTCGCTGGTGGGCCAGTTGGTTACCTTTGCCCGCGAAGGAATGTCCTCACAATAGGGAATGTGCTGGCAAGCGCCGTCAGCACCAAACTGCCAGCCATGGAAGGGGCATTGAATCGACTCGCCAACCACACGACCGTTAACCCCAAGGTGGGCGCCGAGATGCGGACAATAAGCATCATGGACGCGAACAGCGCCAGAGCGGGTTCGGTAAAGAACGAGGTCACGATCCAGAGCGGATACGGCTTTGACCTCACCAACCTGTAGCTCGTGACTTCGGGCCAGTGACCACCAGCCCATGGGGAAGTCCGGCGCGGTATTTGTTTTTGAATCACAGACGGCAATCAGTTCCATGATGATTATCTCCCTTATAAACCTAGCCTTAACTAGTTGTCGTTACTGACGTGTTGTTATTGAAAAATACTTGAAGATGGTCCGATCTCGTCGGCCACGGTCTTGAGATAAGCAGCGTCGAGTCCATAGAAATCGACTGCATTAAGCCCCAGGATCAGCTTGCCATCGTTCTCAGGGAAGCCCTTGAACGTCTCGGTGTAGTACTGCTGCGTGTGGGGCCAGGTGCCCTCTGGGTGAGGGTAGTCACTACCCCACATAATTTGGTTAACCCCGATTACATCCTTCATTTCCAGATCTCTTCGCGGCACGCAGGAGGCGCCGATACCGCAGTTGCGAGCAAAATACTCGCTTGGCGCCATGCTGAGATGGGATCTGAAGTCACCCAGCTTTGCCGAGAAATGGACGTCGGTGTAGTTGTGATCGAGTAGCGTGAGCCAAGACGGCACCATAAAGAGGGTTCCCCCTTCGACGACCATCGCCTTGAGTTTTGGAAAGCGTTCGAAAACGCCACCCCACAGCATGAAAGTGAGTGGCCGATACAGCCAAAACATCACCTCGGAGACATAACAGCCCATAGCGCCGGGTAAATCGTCGCTACGATCCTCGTTGGGGAACTCTGGTCCAAAGTATTCATTCAGAGGCGCGGGGCCGGAGTGAAAGTGGATGAAAATGCCCAGGTCCTGGCAAACCTCCCAGAAGGGATCGTATTTCTTGTCATGATAGGGCGCGTGCTCTCCCCAGAGCGTGGGCAACATGACCCCTTTGAGCCCGTTTTCGGCGCACCATCGCACTGCCTCGATCGCTTGGTCGACGTCGAACAGAAGGGGAATGGACGCAACCCCTAAATGTCGCTTGGGATCATTCGCAACCAACTCGGCGAGCCATCGATTGTGCGCCATAGCGCCAGCCCATTGCAGTTCGGGCACAGCGTCTTTGGGCGACAATCCCAGACCCGCGCCAAAGGGCGGCGTGTTTTGCTCTGTGATTCCGTCGGGAAAGATAATTTCGGCGGCGATCCCATCCTTCGCCAGCATTTTTGTGCGCTCCTGATAATCCCAGGCGCCAGTGAGTTCCTGCTGGATGGGCGCGCGCCACTCATCATTGATCTCTTTGATCAGGAATTGCTGCTCCGCCTTGTTCATCATATCGACCTGGATGTCCACGGCCATGTCGATGAAATCGTGATATTTGGTCTCGACATAAGGCTTATATTGTTGGATGGGTAGTCCGGCATGGCAATCGGTTGATACCACGAGTAGGCGCTCGCTCATGATGGTGTTCTCCGTATTGAATAAAAAAATGGGTGTGTGGCTTGTTCATTGACCTGTATTGGGGTGCGGTGAGTCACTGAGATCGCTAGTCCAGGGGTTCTATCACTTATTGCAGTTGCGACCAACATCAGTCAGCTCACTTCCGTGCCGACAGGCCGGTGAGCCTCTATACCCCGGACGAGCCACTCGACGGTGCGCAAAAAATTTGGTGGCGGCTTGGAGGGATCAACGCCAGCCTTATCCTCGGCCAGGCTTGAATACAAGAGAGAGGTGACGTCCGACGCCTTGGCGGTATCAGTCTGCGTCGGTGTTGGATATTTTTGGGTGGCGAATTCAGCGTGGGCCAAGCTGATAACGACATGGGCCAGAGATTTGCATATGTCGGCTGCGGCGGTGGGCTCAAATCCATCTTCAATCAGAAACAAAAGCAATGGTTTGGTGTAGTCCGCAATCGGTGCGTGATTCTCAGGGGTTAGATGAGCAGCAAGGTTGGGTCGTGCCAAGACAATTTCTCTGAGATCCCGTGACCACTGGGAGATGACGGTTTGCCAACTGTCTCCAGAGGAGAAGCTTGGTGTTTTGCTGCGGAAGTAATAGTCCAGCAGCGAGGCGATCAGTTGGTCTTGTTTTCCGACCTGTTTGTATAACGTCCGGGTCGAGCAGCGCAGTTTTGTTGCCAGATTACGCGCTGTAAGGGCGCCCGGTTCCCCTTCTTCAATGAGCCCAAGTGCGGCCTCGTATATGGTATCAGTATCGAGTAGCGGTCTTGCCATCCGGCAACTCTCCTTTTGTTGTATTGGTGCTTTTGCGGCCCTTAACAACGGTTTTAACTTCCATGTGCATTACTGCTGATCGCACTTGTAGGATCTATCCCTCGCCTCATCTTCGGGGCGAGAGGTTCCAAACCGCCTCGGCGGCGCCAGCGTAATGACAGAGACCAACGACTGCTATGCAGGCGGGATCAATAAGAAAACGCTGTTTTCTTAAGTGATAGTGTAGTAAAACAGGCTGGCCGTCAACGTCCTTGCCCCTAGTGAGCGAGTCCGGCTTTGACGAAAAGCGGACGCCAACGAACGCCGGCACTGAAAAAAGGAACTTTAGGGAGCACGACGCATATGAGCACATGCCCATTCACCCACCCACTGGATTTGGATAGTTATGGCAACGGAATGCCATACGAACAGTTGGCGGCATTGAGGCATCAAGGGAGTTTCGTTCACTTCGATGACCCCGGGACTGGTGTGCCTTACTGGGTGGCGGTAAAGCGGGATGCCCTCGACTTCGTGTCTCAGAATCCTAAGATCTTCTCTTCCCAAATAGCTGGGCCATTCCCGATGGAGCCGCGATCTGAGATGGAGCGAGAGACCACCGCGGTGATGAATGCCAATAGCTTTATTGCCATGGATCCACCTCAGCACATGGCCCATCGGAGGGTAGTCCGGGATGCGTTCACCCCTCGGGCTGTTGCAGCCATGGAGCCCTGGCTACGGGAACAGGCGAAAGCCATTGTCGACCGGGTGGCGTCAAAGGGTTCCTGCGAGTTTGTTGAGGAGGTGGCAGCGGAGTTACCCCTGATGGCGATTCTTGAGCTGCTTGGAGTCCCTCAGGAAGACCGCAAACAATTTTTCGAGTGGACCAACATCATGGCGTTTGCCGATGACCCTGATATCAGCACGGGGATGGAGGAGGCAAATGCAGTCGCCTTTGAGGTCATTCTCTATGCCATGGAGCTGGCCAAAAAACAGCGTCAGGCATTTACCGGGCCGGTCATCCAAGCCCTGCTCGAAGGAGAGGTGGATGGCGTACCGGTGAGCGACGAGATGTTCGCCTGGGTGTTCATCTTGCTGATGGTTGGGGGTAATGAGAGCACGCGCACCGCGCTGGCCCACGGCATGCGCTTGCTGATGGAGCACCCCCACCAGTTGCAACATCTTGTGGATCATCCCGAGGACATTCCAACCGCCGTCGAGGAGATGCTCCGGTATAACACAGCGTTCATCAGCATGCGACGGACCGTGACGGAGGATGTCGAGTGGAACGGGTATCGTTTTAACAAGGGCGACAAGATAGTGATGCACTATCACGCGGTAAATCACGATGAGGATGTATTTGGTGACGATGCCATGGCTTTTGATATTCATCGACACAAACGCCTCCCCACCCTGAATAGAGAATTGCGTTCCTTTGGCATAGGCGAACACTTCTGCCTTGGGATGAATTTGGCGAGGCTGGAGATGCGAGTGATGCTCGAAGAGATTTTGCCTAGACTCAGAAATCCAAAATTGTCAGGGAACATCACCTACATGCGCTCCGCGTTTATCAACACGATTAAGGCAATGCCAATCGAGTTCACCCCGGAAACGCCCTCGACAACGGCTGCAGCCTGATCCCGGGGAGGGTTTATGACCGACGAACATCAACGTCTCGCCGTGATCACGGGCGGTGGGAGTGGTATGGGGCGAGCCTGGGCGCGCCGTCTTGCAGACGAGGGTGCGCGGGTTGTGCTGTTGGACCTAAACGAAGAGGGCATGATTGAGACCGCCCGCGGCCGGGAGAATTCCATCAGCTTTCGGCTGGTGGATGTGACAGCAACCGACGATGTGGCGGCGGCATTTCGTGATATCGAGCAGACAATTGGCCCAGTGGATCGGGTGGCTAACGCGGCCGCCATCATGCCCTTTGGCCGCTTGCTTGAGCAGGATCCCAAGCAGATAAACAAGGTGATGTCGGTCAATTACAACGGCCTAGTTAACGTCGCTGCTGCTGCCTTGCCCCCCATGCTAAAGAGGGCGCGTGGCGAATTCATCAGTTTTTCTTCGATGACCGGTTTAATACCGGGTCTATTGATGGGGGCCTATGCCTCGAGCAAAGCCGCGGTCCAGTTTTACAGCGAAATTCTTTATCACGAGAACAGAGACTCAGGAGTGCGTTTTTGTTGCGTGTGTCCACCCGCGGTTAACACGGCTCTTTGGAAGCAAGCGGAGGCAACTGTCGTTCCCAAGCTACCGAGCAAGGGCGAGACGCTGGAGCCAGATCAGGTTATCGATGAGATTGAGCGCTGCCTTGCATCCGGAGAGCCATTTGCCTATCCGGGGAAGCAAACCCGTATTGGCGTGTTGATGCGCCGTTTTTTCCCGGGATTTGTCTGGCGCGTTGCCCACAAGGCCGAGGGATTTTAGGGATTTCGCGTGGTGGCGGCCGCTGAGGTCGACCACGGAAGTAGCCGGTGGATCTGGCCTTAGCGGCTATCCAAAGGGACGATAGAGAAGCGGACTATTGCTCGTATACTTGAGGTTCTCTTGTCGCCACGGAACATGCCATGACGCTGGAACAACAAACGGCTGAGCTCACTAAGGCCTATCAGCCAATGAGGCTGGGCCCTATCACCCTGCCTAACCGCTTTATCAAAGCGGGGGCAAACGAAAACATGTCTCTCCGTGGCCTGCCGACCAAGGCCTTGGTCAAGCACCATGCAGAACTTGCCCGGGGTGGTGTGGGGCTAACCACCGTGGCTTACCTGTCGGTGACAAAAGATGGCCGGACACTGCCCGATCAACTCTGGCTGAGTGAGGAGGCTGTGCCAGCGCTTCGCGTTGTTACGGATACAGTGCATGAAGCCGGGGGTAAGATCGCGGCGCAAATCACTCACGGCGGTTCCTTTGTGACCGGTATCTTTCAGCCCCGGCGCCTGTTGAGCTCCATGTCGGGCTTTAATGCAGCTGGCCTTTTACGGGGCAATGTTCTTCGTCGAGCCATGAATGAACGGGATATGGATCAGATGGTGGATCATTTCGTCGCCGGAGCGGTGAAATGCATGGAGGCCGGATTTGACGCCGTCGAAATTCATATGGGTCACGGCTACTTGCTAAATCAGTTTCTCTCTCCCATGGATAATCAGCGAACGGATCAATACGGAGGCAGTGCTGAAAATCGCGCTCGCTTTCCTATGCGGGTGCTGCGTGAAGTCAAGGAAGCGGTAGGTCACAAGATGGCGGTCCTCGCCAAAATCAACGTCGCCGATGGTAGACGCAGCGGTGCAACCGTGGACGATGCCATTGTTACTGCAAAACTCCTTGAGGAAGCAGGAGCCGACATGCTCGTGCTCTCAGGGGGTCGGAATGTCGAGTCTGGCTGGTTTATGTTTGGCAGCAACATGAATCTTGAGGCCATGCAGCGCGTATTGGGCCGCTGGTCGCTGAGCGGCATGGCTATCCGCGCGACCTCAAAGACCGCACCCAAGGTCACGTTTAAAGAACTGTATTTCTGGGAGTACTCCAAGAAAATTCGCGCTGCGGTTACCGTTCCTCTGGCGTATTTAGGTGGCGTGAAGACTGCCGACAATGTGGCGCAGTGTATGGCGGAGGGATTCGATGCGGTCGTGCTTGCGCGGGCACTGCTACGGGAGCCCGATTTGGTTAACAAATGGCGAGACCATCCGGAGGAAGCCTCCCTGTGCGACAACTGCAATAGCTGCATTGCCTATATCTATCATCCGGCGGGCACCTGGTGTATTCACCGACCTCCGAATTCACTAAAGGATAATCAAACGATTGCTTCCTCGGCTTAAGCGAGATGGCTTATGTCTATGGAGCGATGAATAACCCATGCTGAAACTTGTCTTTGATCACCATATTGATGCCTCTCCAGACTGCGTCTGGGAGGTTGTTACTGGCTTCGAGGAGTACGGCGAGTGGAACAGCTTTACGCCCGAGTGCGAGGCGGACTTAAGATCTGGCGCACCGATCACAATGACAGTGAACCTTGGGTCAAGAGTGATCAAGCAAACCGAGTGCGTCTACGAGGTCAGGCCACGCGCTCTCTTTGAATACCGAATGAAGCCTGTTGGACCCTTGCTGCGCAGTTATCGCCAACACAGGATTACGCCCATTGGTGTTGATGAGACCCACTACCAGTCCGTGTTTGTGCTGTATGGTTGGTTGTCCCCCATCGTTGGATGGCTGCTTGGGAAAGATCTCAGTGCTGGCTTTGAGAGGATGTCGCGTGAATTGAAGCATCGAGCCGAGAATCTGGCCGGATCGCCAGCAGGGATTGACTCATCCCAGGAAGGCTAGACGCGAGGCAACGCCGTTGATGACGAGGAAGCCAATGAAAACAGATCAGCGTGTAGCGCTTGTGACGGGAGCAAGCCGCGGTGCGGGTGCGGGTATCGCCAGGGCTCTCGGCAGTCACGGATTTATTGTTTACGTCACCGGGCGATCGGAGACGGTAGGGTCCGCCAAAGCCTGGGACGGCTCGGTCCTCCCCGGGACGATTCATGACACCGCGCAGTCGGTTACGTCGCTTGGGGGGCTGGGGGTTGCGGTCTCATGTGATCACGCTGATGACGATGCGGTGGCAAAGGTTTTTGAGCAAATTCAGGCCGAGCAAGGTCGGCTTGATGTGTTGGTTAATAATGCGACCTACATGCATCCCGAGTTGATCTCGCCCAAACCTTTTTGGGAGAAGTCGATTGAGGCTGCTCAGATACTTGATGTTGGATTGCGCTCTGCCTATGTGGCGAGCTGGCATGCTGCCAAGATGATGGTGACCCAGGGGAGTGGCTGGATCATCTTCGGGAGCTCCTTCGGCGCTAACTGCTACATGCATGGACCTGGCTATGGTGCGCAAAAAGCGGGTATCGATAAGTTTGCCGCCGATATGCAACACGATTTTGGTGGTACCGGCGTGAACGCGGTGTCGATATGGATGGGACCGCTTCGGACAGAGCGCGCCAAAAAGGCTGCGGAAGTGCATCCGGAACAGTATGAAGAAATCATGAAGCTGGCAGAAAACCCCGAATATACGGGACACCTTGTCGTGGGGTTGATGACTGACTCACGGGGTCCGAGCTTTGCGGGGAAAACTGTTATCGGCGCCGAGCTCGGACAGGCGCTTGGAATTGATGATGAGGGTGTTTGGCCGCCATCCCACCGAGACATGCTCGGTGCTCCGCCGGAACGGTCTGCGGCCGTAATCTATTGAGCATGATTGCGCGGAGGTCCGGGCTTGCTGCTGTTCTTGCCTCGCTGGTCTCGCTTGGCTGTGAGCCACTTGATGATCCCTCGCTAAAGGGATTCTCTGGTGAGCCATCGGTCCCGGCTGAGGCGCCCCATGCCGCTGATGCATCTGGCGTAAAGCAGCTCTACTGGGGCGACCTTCATATCCACACAGCGCTTTCGAGCGATGCCTACGCAATGGGGGTCAGGGCGCTGCCCGAGAATGTTTATCGGTTTGCTCGCGGTGAGACAATTGAGCACGGAGCGGGTTATCCCATCACGATCGGGCGTCCTCTTGATTTTGTTGCGGTGACAGATCATGCAGAGTTTCTCGGTCAGGCAAGACTCGCGGATCTCTCCATCCCAACGACCCGTCAGTCATTGTCCACCTTGTTGCGAGAGGGCAGCCGTCTTGATGTGACCAGGGCCTGGATTGAAACCATGGCACTCATTCGTGAAAACGGATTCAAGTTGAGTCTTGATGGAGTTGACGAAGCGGTCAATCGTCAAGCATGGGAGATGTCGGTTGCGGCCGCGGAGGCCAACAACCGGCCCGGAGAATTTACAACCCTTATCGGTTGGGAGTGGTCTGCAACTAATGGCGATGACGTCAGTACGCACCTCCATCGCAATGTGATCTACGGTGATAGCGACGTGCCCGAGGTCCCTTTCAGTGCATTGGATGGAGCTGGCCCCCCCGCTCTGTGGGACTTCTTGCGTGATGAACACAAGATGGGTCGCCAGGTGATGGCGATACCCCATAACGCCAACCTGTCCGCCGGCGGCATGTATCGTTTGTTTGACGACAAGGGTCAGCCCAATTCGGAGCTGGCAGCGGCAGATCGAGCGACGCTTGAGCCCATCAGCGAAATTCTGCAGGTGAAAGGTGCCTCTGAGACCCATCCAATACTGTCTGCTCTCGATGAGTTTGCGGGATTCGAAATCGCAAACGTGGTGCCCGGTAGAGAGGCAACACTGGAGACTGCGATTGGCTCTTACGCTCGGGATGGCCTCCTTCAGGGCCTTTCCGTGATGGAGCAGTCGGGGTTCAATCCTTTGGAATTCGGATTCATTGGATCCAGTGACAGCCATAACGCGAGTTCATCCACCGACGAGGATCGGTACACAGGCAAGTTGCCGATGATGGATGGCTCTGCGGGTTTGCGAACCGGGGAGGCGGGCATCGGGTTGCGCTATTTAACCCCTGCGACTCAATGGGGCTCCGGCGGGCTGGCGGCGGTGTGGGCCTCAGGGAATACCCGACAGCAGATTTTTGACGCCCTCGCACAGCGTGAAACCTATGCTACCAGTGGCCCGAGAATCGGCCTGCGTATGTTTGGGGGTTGGGATCTGAATGAAGCTCAGGACGCAGCGGGAAATGTGATTGAACGTCTGGAGGGTCAGGCGGTTCCCATGGGAGGGCGCCTAACCGCAAGGCCCTCTGAGACGATAGCCCCTTCCTTTTTCGTTTTCGCATCGAGAGATCCGGTCGGCGCCAATCTCGACCGAATACAAATCATAAAAGGGTGGGTCGATGAGAGCGGGGCTCCTCAGGAACGGGTCATCAATGTCGCCTGGTCTGATGGCAGGTCTGCAGATCCCCAGACGGGTGGGCTGGCACCGCTTGTGAGTACCGTGAACCGAGAAGACGCGTCCTACGCCAATACTGTTGGCGCTGGAAGTTTGAGGGCTTGGTGGCAAGACGCGGAGTTCGATCCAGAGAGACCTGCGTTTTATTATGCCCGGGTCTTGGAGATTCCGACGCCTCGCTGGTCGACGTACGATGCAAAGCGTCTCGGAATTCCGCCGATGGACCCCGCTGTAATACAAGAGCGGGCCATAGGCTCGCCAATCTGGTATGTCCCTGAACGTGCTACTAGCACTACAGGAGGTAGGGAATAATCGCCTTTCGCTCGGGCGGGTAATCCTCAAAATTTTTCACGAACCAACGATGGGTGAACATCGCCCGTGGAATAAGGTTGCCGGCAGTCACGGCCAATACGAAGACTGCGCCGAGGTTCCACGTCATGATGGCAAATCCCGTAAAGGACAGTATTTCACCGAAATACTGGGGGCAGGATACCCATCGAAAGCCTCCTCCATAGGGAATCTTGTAGCGGGGTTCATCGGGACTCGGATTGGGTGAGCGAAGGTGACGCAGGATGCGGTCAGAGTGAACGTTCAAGGTAAATCCAATGCCATAGATCAAAAGACCCAGTTGAAAGCGTGGATCCTGCAGCCAGTCGTCGGTGTAGAGTGTGCCGTACTCGGAGATGTATGCCGCGTTGAAATACCCGTGTAGCAGCAGCGTGATCCAGCCTGCTATGACAACGCCCAAAGAAAAACTCGCTGTGCTGCCTGGCTGCACCCGCATCAGCAAGGGAGCGACCAACGCCCGATTGGTGTAGTGGAACATCCAGATGCCGAGGAACAAAAGAGGGACCAGCTGACCGGCATTGCTGCCCATAAAAAACACGATAGGAAATACGATCAAGCCCGGCAGTTCCATCAAGACCCAACCAAACTTTGAGCCCAGCTTGATGCCCTTGGCCCGTTTTCCGCCCCCGAAACGCCCACCGTAAGCTGCGGTTCCAAAGAGGCTCGAGACGAAGATGAGCAGCGCGTAGACAAAGCCGATGATGAGAAGGGTGTCGTATAGCGTATTGCCGGTGTACCACTGCATAGGGAAGGCCTCTCGGGGTTGGCTAAATGCAGGGGCAGACTCCTCTCTCTGGCGCCTTGATGCAAGCTGCTACTATCGTCCAAACGGAGGCAGAAGGGCCCGACGTCACCCGCTAGGGTTGTCATGTCCGGTCTTCTTGCGGGAGAGCAGCAATTATGTCCTTTGAGCCTATTTGTGAGGCGGACGTCACTGAGTGGTCAGGCACGGCTGACGTTGTTGTCGTGGGCTTCGGTGGTGCCGGTGCCTGCGCAGCGATAGAAGCTGTTGACTGCGGTGCGTCTGTGACTATGTTCGAGGCGGCCTCTGCCTCGGGGGGCTCTACGGCGCTGTCATCAGCCGAAATCTATCTGGGTGGCGGCACCCGGATCCAACGAGCTGTCGGTTACGAGGATTCGGTTGATGATGTTTATGGCTACCTGATGGCGAGTAATGGGCCTCAGGCGGATGCCGCAAAAGTCAGGGCCTACGCTGAAGGAGGCGCGGAGCACCTCGAGTGGCTGATCTCGCTGGGTGTGCCCTTCAAGGAGTCGGAGCTCGAGGAGCGGGCGATGATGGCGCTTACCGACGACTGCTTGCTCTATACGGGTAGTGAAAAAGCATGGCCCTACGTCGATGACTTCAAACCCGCACCAAGAGGTCACAACCTCGAGGTTGAAGGGGATAACGGCGGCCCACTTCTCATCAGGATTCTCACTGAGCAGGTCGCGGCGCGGGGTGTGGACATTCATTTTGAAGCCAGAGCGCTGCGATTAATTGTTGATCGTTTTGGACCAAACGCGCGTGTCGTGGGTCTGGTCGTGCGTGAAGATATGGAGGAACGGTGTTACCGGGCAAGCAAGGGTGTGGTGCTCTGTGCTGGCGGATTTATCATGAATGAGGCGATGGTGGCTCAATACTGCCCCCAGTTCCTATCCGGCAAGACGTTCATCGGCAATCCCAACGATACTGGATCAGGCATCCAGATGGCTCAGTGCGTCGGCGCCAAGGCGATCAATATGCACGAGGGCTTTCTTAGCGTTCCCTATTACCCGCCGGCGTCACTTACCCACGGCATCTTTGTTAACGGACAAGGCCAACGCTTTGTTAACGAGGATGCCTATCACGGTCGCATTGGTAGCTATCTGGCACAACAGACCTACCCGGTGTACCTCATCGTCGGGGTCGACGATTACGGCAACTATGAGCAGGAGAGTTGGCTTCAGGCGCCGATCGCGGGCACGGGAGAGTCTTTAGAGGAATTGGCTTCAGAGTTGAACGTGCCTACGGATCAGTTGCTGGCGACTGTAGCGCGGCATAACGAGGATGCCCGACAGGGAGAGGACACCTTATTCCATAAACGAGCGCCTTGGTTGAAGCCCCTCGAGGGCGCGCTGGTTGCTCTAGATTGCACGCCCGGTGCAGGCGCGTTTTTTCCCTGTTTTACCCTTGGTGGATTGGATACAACGCCGGACGGTTGTGTCATCGCTTGTAGCGACGCAGTCATTCCGGGGCTTTACGCGGCGGGAAGAACGGCTTGCGGCGTACCGAGAAGGGGGGACGGCTATGCCTCTGGAAGTTCCGTCGGTGATGCCACGTTCTCTGGTCGTCGCGCGGGAAGAGCCGCCGCGGGGGGAGTGCAATGAGTGATGACGCCTTGCTAGCGCGAATTGATCGCTTGGAGTCCCTTGACGCAATTCGTCAGCTGGCAGCGAAATACTCTCTGGCGCTAGACATGCGCGATCTTGATGCCATGGTGAATCTGTTCGCTGACGATATTCGTGTCGGCAAAGACAAAGTGGGTCGCGCGCATTTCAAACAGTGGATGGATGAAACCTTGCGGGTCCAGTTCACAGGTACTGCCCATCATATTGGTAACCACATCATCGAGTTTGAGGATCCTGATCGTGCGGTAGGTGTGGTGTATAGCAAGAACGAACACGAGACACCCACTGCCGACGGCGGATGCGAGTGGGTCATCATGCAGATGTTGTATTGGGACCACTACGAGCGACTCGAAGGCTCCTGGTATTTCCGCCGGCGACTGCCCTGTTATTGGTATGCGACCGATCTAAATAAGCCTCCCTGCGGCGAGACTAAAATGCGGTGGCCTGACCGTGACCCCTATGAAGGAGCCTTTCATAGTTTGTTCCCCAGTTGGCAACGCTTTTGGTCCGAGCCCCCCTCTGACGAGCTGCCTGTGGTCGCCCCACCAGCCCCCGCAGAGCAGTTCTTGGCCAACATGCGAGCGGGATCTTCGGACCCCAGCATCAGAACCCGCTAGCCCACTGTTTTAAGCAATAAGGTTTTTCTATGTCCTACACCAATCTCATGGAGCCGTTAGCGATTGGCGATCTTCACTTGCGAAATCGCATTGTGATGGCGCCCATGACGCGGAGCCGTGCTCGTCAGGAAGATGATGCGGTCACCGAGCTTCATGCTCTGTATTACGGTCAGCGAGCCAGCGCAGGTCTCATTATTACTGAAGGTGTTCATCCCTCAGCAGACGGCAAGGGTTATAACAAAACCCCCGGTATCTACAACGTCGACCATGTGAAGGCCTGGTCAGCGGTAACAGACACTGTACATCAGCGGGGTGGACTGATTGCCTGCCAGCTCATGCATTGTGGGCGAGTGGGTCATCCACTCAACAAAGCACCGGGTACTCGATTTCTCGCGCCCTCGGCGGTCCCCGCACAAGCGGAAATTTTCACCGAGCAGGGAATGCAGTCCATGCCCGTGCCCGATGCGATGACAAAGCCGGATATCGAGCATGTTATAGACGATTACCGAAAGGCAGCACGCAATGCCCGTGAGGCGGGCTTTGATGCCATAGAGCTTCACTGCGCCTCTGGTTATCTGCCCGCACAATTTCTGGCGAGTGGCAGTAACCGTAGAGACGACGAATACGGCGGCAATCTGCCAAATCGCTTGCGCTTCGTTCGAGAGTTATTGACAGCGCTATCAAATGAGGTGGGCGTCGGACGCATTGGCCTGCGCATATCTCCGGGTAATCCTTACAACGATCATGTGGATTCCGATCCTGCAGCCACCTACGGCGCCCTGTTAAGCATAGCTAATGATCTTGGTCTGGCTTGGGTCCATGCTATCAGAATGGCATCCACCGGCATCGACAGCCTCGCGCTGACGCGGGAGCACTTCAGTGGTGCCCTCATTGGTAGTGATAGCTTCACCGCGGGGGAAGCTGATACTTTCATTGCAGAAAAGCGAGTCGACGCGGTGTCCTTTGGTCGCGCCTACATCGCTAACCCTGACCTGGTAGAGCGTTTTGAGCTGGGTGCTGACCTCAACGAGATGGATAAAAAAACCATCTATGGGGGTTCAGGGACAGCCGGTTTCACCGATTATCCCACGCTGACCTAGTCGAGCCAGATTGCCGCCATGAGAAAGACCCGTTGGGATGTTGTCATTGTTGGAGGAGGAGCTGCAGGCTGCCTGCTGGCCAACAGACTGTCGAGGAACAGTAGCCTGTCGGTGTTATTGCTCGAGGCGGGTCCCGATGGCGATCAGTTGCTTATCAAGATTCCTGCAGGCTGGGCAGAAATTGCCTACGGCAAGCGGTACAACTGGAATTTTTCCACTGACCCGGAGCCGGAGCTGGGGAGCCGCAGGATCTTGTGGCCGCGTGGCAAAGTCCTCGGCGGCAGTACCGCTACCAATGGGATGGTTTATGTCCGTGGTCAACCAGAGGACTTTGATGCCTGGGCTGATGCTGGTGCTGACGGGTGGGATTGGCAAACCGTGCTTCCGTATTTTCAGGCCTTTGAGGCGCCTCTGGGCATCCTGAGGGAGCCTGTCACCGGGGAGAGGGGAGGTCACCTCAAGCGATCGAAGCGGGC
>CAXPOA010000234.1:0-9320 GCA_964218505.1 Luminiphilus sp. | reverse complement strand
CGGCGACCACCGAGATCTACACTGCACGTCACACTCTGTCCCGCCCCGACGCTCTTCCGATCTAATCACGCGATGATCCAGCCCGACGCGCCCTTTGGCGGGGTCAAACAGTCGGGAGTGGGTGTTGAGTTTGGTCGCTATGGACTGGTGGAGTACACCAACATACAGACTATGCAGATCGCCAAAGGCTAACAAACGGGGGATTGGTTGATGATGCTCGATAAATTTGTGCTTGGTTTGGCGTTATACCTGGCGGCCCTTGGCGCCTTTGCTCAGGATAGACCACCGCCGCTGCCGGTGGAGCCGACTGGGATAATTGAGACCTTGCCGGAGCGGTATCCCCCGGACTGGTTTTTGGTCCATGACGCAGCCTTCTTCCATATGTCCGATGGCAAGATTTACGTGATCGACAGCAGCCAGGATTCGCTGGGTGATCAGGTGAAGGGTCTTTTTAATAACGTCCTAATGGGCGCTATTCTCCAGGTGCCATCTCGTGGTGAGATCATGTCGGTGGAGACCTTTCACACCCGAGGCACTCGGGGTGATCGGATCGACGTCCTCACGATCTGGGATACGGTTAACCTGTCGCCAGTCGACGAGGTTATTCTGCCAACAGGCAAGCGGTTTATGGGGATGCCGGAGCGGGTAGTGCTTCAAACGCTGAATAACGACAGGTGGTTGGCGATCTTCAATCTCAGTCCCTCGACGTCGGTATCGTTGGTAGATCTCGATACACGGGAGATCATTGGGGAGATACCAACGCCAGGCTGCAGCTTTATCTACCCCAACAAAGACATGGCGTTCAGTGCTATCTGCGCTGATGGTCGCATGCTTACCGTAACCCTTAACGATGATGGCTCGGAGAAAGACCGTAATTTCAGCGACGCCTTCTTTGACTCTGACGACTCCCCCGTTTTTGAGCGCCCTCCGATCGTGGATGGCATCGCCTACTTCCCGGGCTTTGATGGCACGGTACACCCAGTTGCGATGAACGGCTCTACCGCCACTCCGATGGCACCTTGGTCGTTGATTGGTCCCGATGAGTCTACGTGGGCCCCCTCGGGTATCGAAATTGATGGCGAGGATGACCTCGGGCGTATTTACTTTCTGATGAATCCCGAGGCAAACGGGGTGGACGGTATGCATAACTCGGGCGGCGCAGAAATTTGGGTCTTTGATCCCGATTCAAGACGTCGGGTTCTGCGGATTCCCTTACAGGAGTGGGGGCTCAGTTTTGCGGTGGGTCGTGGACAGGAGCCCAAGGTGTTGGTGACGAACCCTGTCGATATGAGCGTTGAGCTCTATGACGGATTGACGGGTGAGTTCATCCGTAAAATCACGGGCTTTGGACAGGAAACCCCGCTCTTTCTTTGGGGGGCCAAGTAATCGTGCCTCAGGAAGCGTTGTTGGCAGCAGTTGCAGCCAGTGCTGTCAGCATGTTCATCACAGTACTGTTTGTTCATGCAGGTATCTCGAAGTGGCTCTCGCCAGAGGCTTACAGGGAGACTGTTGCGGCAGTACTTGGAGAGCGCAGGGCGATTCACGCTGTGCGTTTGATAGCCAGCGTTGAGATTGGGGTCTCGGCGATTGTCTTGCTCCCCGTCTCTCGAGGAGTCGGATTGATCGCTGCCTGTGCACTGCTTGCGGCTTATGCGGGCGTGATGCTAATTCAGTTGAAACAAGGGAACACCAACCTGCGATGTGGCTGTAGTGGGCCGTCGTCTGATACTCGAATCAGCTCCGAGCTTATCTGGCGCAATTTGCTCCTGGCGGGTTGCGCTTTATGGGCCACTACTGGGGTGGTTCTCGGACAACTTGAAGCGACCGCCGTTGCCGTTGGGCTTTCCCTGGCGCTCGGCTTTGTTTACGCGTCCTTCGATCAATTGATTCAGAACCGACAGCGGTGGCTGCGTGGAGTGGGTGCATGAGCCTGCTGATAGCCTCTAATATTCTTCTGTGGGTCGTCGTCGTACTCCTCGCCGTCATGAATTACGCACTGCTGCGACAGATTGGTGTGCTGTATGAGCGGGTGGCACCAGCGGGTGCGCTGATGGTCAATCGAACGCTGGAGATAGGGCAGCAGGCACCTGCGCTTGAAGCGCTCGCCTTAGATGGAAGTCGAATATCAATTGCGCCGTCCTCCGGCCGATCACAGCTACTGTTTTTCCTCTCTCCGGATTGTCCGGTATGTGGAGAATTAACTCCCGCTTTGATGTCTGCCGCCCAAGCTGAATCTGCGTGGGTTGATGTCGTACTGGTCAGTGACGGCGAAGAGCAGGATCATCGAGGGTACGTGAGTCGTAAAGATATTGAGCTGCCATATGTGGTAAGCGAACTTGTTGGCAAAAGCTATGGCGTATCGAAGCTACCCTATGCCGTGCTAATCGATGAGAACCAACGGGTAGCTTCAATGGGAATTGTTAATTCCCGGGAACATCTGGATTCTTTGTTCGAGGCCAAAGAGCGCAATGTGGCGTCGATACAGGAATATATGAATAAGCGTGATGAAGAGCGGTTCGTGGAGGTTAAATCATGATGTCACTGATTGATAAATTGCTGGAGCGCCGTGCGCGCGCAGCAGCCCAAACCGCCTCGCGGAGAGGGATGCTTAAAACCCTTGGGGGCGTTCTCGTGGGTGCAACCGCGGTACCGCTGCTACCAGTGGCTAGGGCAGAAGATGGCGCGGCACGGCCGGTCGAGGAAGGCAGCGATACTGACTGTGATTACTGGCGATACTGCGCGATCGATGGATTTTTATGCAGCTGCTGTGGAGGGAGTGCTAACACGTGTCCCCCCGGTACGGAGATGTCCCCCGTCACATGGATAGGCACCTGCCACAATCCAGCAGACGGGCGTAACTATGTGATTTCCTACAATGACTGTTGTGGCAAATCGACCTGCGGTGCCTGTCTTTGTCAGCGCGATGAGGGCGACCGTCCTCCTTATCGGCCTGACAAGACCAATGACATCAACTGGTGTCTGGGCACGTCCAGTGCGACTTATCATTGCTCAACTGCGGTGGTTGTTGGTGTTGCCTTTGAGGAATAATGCGCTTGGCGTGAATCGTCTTCTGGTCGCTCTGAGCGCGCTCCTGCCGTGCGCCGCGATCAGCAATGCGTTTGCCGGAGCTCAGGCTGAGATCAATGAGGATCGGGCGCGGTACCACTATCAAATGTTCTGCCAAGGCTGCCATACCCCCGACGGTTCTGGGGTAAATGCAGTACCACCACTGAAAGGGATGATGGGTGTTTTTTTGCGCTCACAGGGTGGGCGGGAATTTATGGTACGGGTGCCTGGCTCGGCGACCTCCAAGCTAGACGATATGCAATTAGCGGAGGTATTGAATTGGTGCATCGAGAATTTTTCAAGTAACAGCTTGGTTAATGGAGAGTATCTCCCCTATACCGCTGAAGAGGTTGGCAAGTTGCGTCAATCGCCGCTTCAAGAAATTGATAACACGCGCGCGGCGGTATTAGCCGAGATCGCGCGTTTACCCGAATGAGGAGAGATCTCATGGTGAAGCCTAGCCTTTTAAGTCGTTTGTGCCTTGGACTAGCACTGCTGGTTGGTGGGCCCGGTTTGACTATGGCAGAGGAGCCTGCCGCCTTGGCGACCTGTGTCGCCTGCCATGGGAAAAGCGGGGTGGGCATTGACCCTAGTTATGCCAACTTGGGTGGCCAGAATGCGCCTTATCTGGTTTTGCAGTTGAAGGCTTTCCGCAGTGGAGAGCGCAATAACCCCATAATGAATCCAATCGCAGCGCAGCTTAGCGACGAAGACATTACCGAATTGGCCCTGTGGTTTTCCGAACAGCCCCTGGTCGCTGCGGCTAATGGAAATCCGGCTCTGGTGGAAGAGGGAAGAAACCGAGCAGGATACTGCCACGCTTGCCATGGTATGCAGGGACACCCCGTGGCAACCGAGTGGCCGATTCTCGCGGGTCAGAGCGCCCCGTATATCGCAAACCAACTCATGGGTTTCAAGCGGGGCGCACGTTACCATGCGCTGATGGTCAACGTAGTGAAAGATCTTGAGGCATCGGCGATGTCCGCCTTGGGAGCCTACTATGCCCAGGTTGTCCGCGAGGACTAAAGCTGTCTCGAGCAGGATGAGCGAGCCCGGGTTCGCCCCCAGCCTGTCACCGCGCTTTGCGGCTTATGTGCGGGATTATTTGATGGACAGGGAGGTTAACCCTGGGCCGATATTCGAAGCCTGCCAAATCGATTTTCATAATAGTGAGGAATATGACCGGCCACTGCCGGTCGAGCGCGTAGCGCAGTTATTCGAGCGCGCGGCCGAAGTCACCGACAACCCGTTTATGGGGCTGTCGATGGGGCAGGATTTCCATTACGAGTCCAGCAGCTTGCTCGTGGTGGCGATGCTAGCTGCGCCTTCCGTCGGCGAGGGGCTATCGTTCCTAAACGCTTACGACCAATATATCGATACCGCGATAAAAACCAGTTATCACCCAACGTTTACGCCGGCAGAGTTCAGTGCTGACTTGTTGCACGAGGGGGGTGCGCACATGGCACAGCTCAATGACTACCTAATGGGGTTTTTGGTCCAAACGCTTAACGTGGCAACCCGTAGCCGGATTCCCTTGCTAGAAGTTACCCTGCAGCATAAAAAACCAAGTGATATCAGTGGTCTGCAGGCTTTTTTTCAATGCCAAATAAGCTTTGGCAGAGACCACAACAGCATTCGTTTCCACCCGAAATTCCTGACGCAGCCTTTTTTGACGAGTAATAAATTGCTATTTCGGGTGTTGGCGAGCGCCATGGAAACTTACTTTTCCCTAGGAGACGAACATCAGGGATTTGTCGGCACCGTGTGTCGCCAAATCATGCTGCAAGAATCCATGCAATACACGGACTCTGAGAATATTGCAGAACGGCTTCGGGTCTCCCCAAGGACATTGCGGCGCAAGCTTGCTGAGGAAGGCTTCACATTTCAGGAAGCAAAAAACCTGGCGAGAGAGCGACGAGCCAAGTTTTTGTTGGCCAATTCCAAGGCATCGCTGACCGATATTGCCTTTGAGCTTGGTTACTCGGAATTGTCCGCATTCAGCCGGGCATTTCGTGGGTGGGTTGGTGAAACACCCCAGTCCTATCGCGAAAGCATCAAATCCCTGCTTCAGTAATCAGGCTGCTGATAGCCCCAGAGTGACGGATCATGGGGTCAAACGGGTGGCCGGATTCGTCAATATCCCCGTCGCTCCCATCGGTATATTGGAAGGGCACTGGTAGATAACACGTGGGATCGCCGGCGTCGCCAGCGGAAACCCAAAAATAATCAAATCGTCGCGAGCTGTATTGTGCCAAGAGGGGGCCATCCTTATGCGTAATCGAAGTAAATTCAAACGATCGGGACTTAGTTTGCTGTCGGCTGCGGTCGCCGCCGCATCAGTAGCTATGCCGGTTGCTGCCATGCAGCTGGAAGAGGTTGTCGTTACCGCACAGAAGCGAGAGCAAAGTGCGAACGATGTTGGTATCGCCATCAATACCTTTACGGGTGAGCAAATCCGGGAGTTAGGCATTCTCAGTGCTGATGATATCGCCATGTACACCCCCGGATTAACGGTCAATGAAACCGCCGCTACCGGGGTTCCTTTATACACCATCCGTGGTGTTGGTTTTCAGGATTACTCGACCGCCGCCTCGTCAACCGTTGGCATATATTTTGATGAAGTGGCCATGCCCTATGCGGTGATGACTCGAGGCTTGTTGTTCGATACAGATCGAGTGGAGATTCTGAAGGGTCCCCAGGGTGACCTGTATGGGCGTAACACAACCGCAGGCCAGATTAACTTTATTAGCCGGGCGCCCACTGAGGAGTTTTCTGCTGGTATCACAGGTAGTTACGGCCGCTTTTCCGCGTATGATTTGGAAGGCTTTGTCAGCGGCAGCTTGGGAGAGTCTACCCGAGGTCGCTTGGCGGCTCGGTATGTTAAATCGAACGAGGGCTGGCAGAAGAGCACGGTAAGCGATGATGAGTTGGGTCGTGATGACGTGATGGCCATTCGCGGCACGATTGAGTCAGATTTCAGCGACAGTTTCAGCGCGAAGTTGATTGTCAGTTATGTTGATGACCAATCCGAAAATACCGCAAACACGCCCTACGATGGCACCGATATCGGAATCGGCCCTTTCATGGCGCCATACCTCCCCATGGATCAATACTTGATACCAGGTGGAGCGAATTTTGGGCAGACACCTCCCTGGTTCTCAACTGGAGACAATCAGGCAGCAGGGTGGACCAATAGTTACACCAGCCCCATCACAGGTCGAACATTCAACCTGCGCCCTCAGCGGGACAACCAAACCACCAACATTGCCTTGCGCCTAGATTGGGAAATTGGCGATATGACGCTGACCGCTATCAGTGGTTACAGCGACTTCCAGCGAGAGGAGTCGAACGACTGGGATGGTGGGTTCTACAATGACTCCAGCAACATCAACACAACGGATCTTCAGGTCTTTAGTCAAGAAATTCGGTTGTCCGGCG
This sequence comes from Luminiphilus sp., assembly GCA_964218505.1. Lineage (GTDB taxonomy): Bacteria > Pseudomonadota > Gammaproteobacteria > Pseudomonadales > Halieaceae > Luminiphilus. The sequence continues at coordinate 2,816 of CAXPOA010000234.1, read as the reverse complement.
AGACTGGTCGTATGAACTGGGTGGGAGGTATTTATTACTCCTACGATGACATGGATGAGTACTACCACTACTTCATGTCTGACTCCGTATATGCGCTGGCGAGTATCCCCTTCGGCGTAGGCTTGTTTGCGCCAAATCCGATTCTCGAGCTGGATACCAAGTATCAGCAAGAGACTGAGTCCATTGCCGCTTTTGGTCATGTGGAATTTGGTCTGACGGATGCCTTGTCGCTGGTGCTGGGTGCTCGCTACACCAATGAGACGCGTGATTGGACCGGCTGTACCTACGTCGCTGACGATGGATCGCTGGGTCTGTTCCTCAACAACGTATTTGGCCTTGCGGGAAGCCCTTTCGAACTCGGAGTAGGGGACTGCGGTACCATCAATGACATCGGCGGGTTTGACCCCTCTTTCAATCCCTATGATGACAGCATTGATACCAGCCGTTTGACAGGGAAGGTCGGCCTTGACTGGCGTCCGAGTGACGATCTGTTGGTGTATGGCTCCATTTCCAACGGCTTTAAGTCAGGTGGCTTCAATGGCGCTAACTCGAATACCACCACTCAGCTGATTCCCTACGAGGAAGAGGTCCTGACCGCTTATGAGATCGGTAGCAAGGCGACGCTTATGGGCGGCGCGATGCAGCTGAACGGTGCCGTATTCTTCTACGACTACGAGGACAAGCAAGAGCAGGATAGGGCCGTTACGCTGGTGGGCAATATCTCTGGGCTTACCAACGTGGATGAGTCTGAGATCTTAGGGGCCGAACTTGAGCTTACGTGGCAGCTGACAGACGGTTTGACTGTGGCAGCAAATGGTGCCTGGCTGGATACCGAAGTGAAAAAGTGGCAGGCGGTTGACACTGCAAACAGCTCTTACCCGAACAACATCAACTACTACGATGCTTCGGGCCAGGAGCTCGCCATGGCGCCTGATTTTTCTTACACGCTTTTCGCGCGGTATGAATTATCGTTGGGCAACAGCCTGATGATGGATATATCCGCAGACCTCAATCACACCGGGTCGACTACGGGCGGCCCCAGACCTGAGGATGCGACGGACGACTACACGGTGGCTAACGCGCGTATTGGTCTAGGTTCGCAGAACGGCGCCTGGCGCGTGATGGGGTGGGTGAAGAATCTCTCTGATGAGGATTACTATCCCTCAGCGTATGGCGGTGGTAACGGCCCCTATGTGCGTACATGGGGCATGCCACGAACCTACGGGGTAACGGTTAGCTACTTCATAGGGCAGTAGCTCGAGTGACCACCAAGGGGCCAGCATGGCCCCTTTTTTGTCGATCATCATCGGAGACTATGATAATGCAAACGCTTGCACCTGTTTTCTGGACTCGATTCCTGTCAGTTGTGACCGCGTTGTTGGTCACCTCGTGTGGGGGATCCGATTCCACGCCATCCAGCGATTCGGCTGCTGTCTCGGCAGCACGTGTCGCCGATACCGTGGTTATTAATGCGGCAATTTATGCCGATGGAACCTCCTCGAGCAGAGTTGATGCATTTGCTGTCACTGAGGGCAAGTTCAGTTATGTGGGTGACAGCGCTGGCGCGATGGCGCTTGCAGGCGATACCACGCGGGTGCTGGACCTCACGGGTAAAGCTGTCTTACCAGGCCTGCTCGATGCTCACGTTCATCCCTGGCAGGGGGGTGAGAAAGTGCTCTACATGTGCAATTTCGATTTTGGCACGACCCCAGAACAGCTGGCTGCAACCATTGGTACCTGTGCCTCGTCGCCAGACGCTCCTGAATGGATTGTGGGGGGGCAGTGGAATAGTAACTTCTTTGTAGACAACGACATTGAATCCCCTCGTGAGTTTCTTGATGCCGTCTCCAATGGGCATCCTATCTTCCTTGATGATGACTCGGCCCATCATGGTTGGGCAAATACCAAGGCCATGGAGCTTGCTGGGATCGCCCTGAGTGTGGATACCCCTGATCCAGAGGGTGGAGTATTCGTGCGTGATGCTAATGGAGTTCCAAATGGGGTGTTGTTGGAAGGAGCCGCCGGGGTGGTGAGTAGCCAGATACCTCCGCACACGCGAGAGAAGAAGGCCGCCGCGATCGCGGCTGTAGCGCAAATTGCCAATAGCTTTGGTGTGACTGCGTTTGGCGATGCGAGAGTTCCCGAGAGCGCTTTAATGGCCTATCAGGACGCTGACAACGCGGGCGATCTGACTGTTCACGCGCTGCTTTATCAGCAGAGCTATGGTCATGGCGCGAAGATGGTCCCCCTTGAGTCGGTCTCCGCATACGATGCCAGAACGGAAAAATATGCTTCTCCGAATACGTACATCAAAGCGATAAAGTTTTTCTTGGACGGCGTGCCAACGGCATCTCGCTCGGCGTTGATGCTGGAGCCCTACACCACTGATGATCAGCATCCAGAGAAGACCCTGGGCATGCAGATGATCCCGACAGAGGAATTGAATGACGCAGTGGCTGAATTTGATCGTGCGGGTTACATCATCAAGATCCATACCGCAGGAGATGGTGCCGTCAGAGTGGCTTTGAATGCGATTGAGTATGCGCGGCAGATGAATGGCAATACAACGCTACCGATTTCACTCGCTCACGCAGGGTATGTCGCGCCGGAAGACATCCCGCGCTTCAAATCCTTAAATGCGGTGGCGGATTTCACGCCATATCTTTGGTATCCAAGGCCGATTATTGAATCGGTGGTGCAGGCGGTCGGCATGCCCCGAGGTGCTGAGTACTGGCCAACAAAAGATCTGCTGGCCGCAGGTGCACCGATAAATGGTGGTTCGGACTGGCCCGCGGCAGCAGCAGATATGAACCCAT
>CAXPOA010000233.1:0-4579 GCA_964218505.1 Luminiphilus sp. | reverse complement strand
AAGGCAGAGGGAGCCAAGAGCGCCGAGGTTCTGAACCGCGCTGCAGGTTTTATCCGATCCGAGATAGCCCGAGGGTCCGCCATGCGAACCGTTCCCAAGTTGCATTTCCGTTTTGACGAAAGCGTAGGCCGAGGACGTGACATGGAGGCCCTGTTAAGGAGCGTTAAGTCTGCAGACAAATCTTTGTCTGATCAGATCGATGACCCATCTCCAACCGATTTCACGAGTCCCACCGAGCGCGACTGATTCATGGCAAGGCGCAGGAAAGGCCGCGCTGTCAGTGGCATTCTTATTCTCGATAAACCAGCGGGTATGACCTCGAATGGCGCGCTGCAGCAGGCCAAGCGGTTGTTCAAGGCGGCAAAGGCAGGTCATACAGGAAGTCTCGATCCCCTGGCTACCGGTGTGCTTCCCATTTGTCTGGGCGAGGCAACCAAGTTTTCTCAGTATGTGCTCGATGCGGATAAGGGCTACGACGCAACCATCGCGCTGGGCGTAGGCACCGATACTCTCGACGCAGAGGGTCAGGAGGTGGCGCGCGGTGATGCATCTCACCTGACTCGCGAGCAAGTGGAAGCGGCATTAGCTAATCTCAGAGGTCCCTTGTCCCAGCTTCCGCCGATGTACTCGGCGTTGAAGCGAGATGGCCAGCCCCTTTACAAACTGGCTAGACAGGGGGTGGAGGTCGAGCGAAAGCCTCGTGATGTGATCATTCATGAACTGAGTCTTCGAGACTATCGCGGTGGCACCATTGCGGAAGTCGATGTCTCCATTCGCTGTAGCAAAGGGACCTATATCCGTAGTCTTGCCGAGAGCTTGGGTGAGTTGCTGAGTGTTCCGGCCCATATCAGTGTTCTCCGACGAACCGAGGCGGGTCCTTACACGCTGGGTGGCGTCCTGACCCTGGAGCAGTTGCAGCTCGTAGCCGAGGCGGGGGAGCAGGCCCTTGATCGCCTGCTGGTGCCTATGGATACCCCCCTAATGGCGTTAAACCGCGTGGAATTGGGGGATTCTGCGAGTTTTTACCTGAAACAGGGCCAACCCGTGTTAGTGCCAAACGGCCCGCGAGATGGTATGGTGCGCGTCTACTCGGGGGGTGACACCTTCCTTGGCATTGGCGAAATGCTCGAGGACGGTCGTGTAGCGCCCAGGCGGTTGGTCAATTACTAGCCGCGGAGAGCGAGTCCCCAGCAAACCGGACCTGTCTGTAAACCTGCACGGACAGTGCCCGACTCAACAAGCAGGTTGGAGAACGTAAGAATGGCACTTGATGCAGCCACTAAAGCTCAAATCGTAAAAGATTACCAACAGTCAGAGGGAGACACCGGTTCGCCGGAGGTTCAGGTTGCCCTGCTGACAGCAAACATCGAGCAATTGCAATCGCATTTCAAGGCTCACGCTCAGGATCATCATTCCCGGCGAGGCCTCATTCGTATGGTCAACCAGCGTAGAAAACTGCTGGATTACCTCAAAGGCAAAGACACCGGACGCTATGCAGATTTGATTAAGCGTTTGGGTCTCCGTCGGTAACGACCTTATTTTTGGCCGGCTTTTGCCGGCCGTTTCATTTATTGGAGAAAGTCAGTGAGTGTAGTTAGAAAAACATTCCAGTACGGTGACCACGAGATCACTCTGGAGACAGGCCGGATCGCGCGCCAAGCAAGTGGTGCGGTGATGGTTTCAATGGGGAACACCAGCGTTTTATGTACTGTTGTTGCAAATCGATCGGCCAAGGCCGGTCAGGATTTCTTCCCCCTTTCCGTTCATTACATCGAAAAAACCTACTCGGTCGGCAAAATCCCTGGCGGATTTTTCAAGCGTGAGGCGCGACCCAGTGAAAAAGAGACGTTGACGTCCCGCTTGATTGATCGTCCGATTCGTCCTCTTTTCCCCAATGGGTTCATGAATGAGGTACAGGTGATGTGTACCGTCATGTCGGCGGACAAAGACACTGATCCGGATATCCCAGCGATGATTGGTACCTCAGCCGCACTTGCTATCTCGGGTTGTCCGTTCAATGGGCCTATCGGTGGTGCTCGCGTAGGTTTCAACGAGTCGCAGGGTTATGTCCTCAACCCCAGTTATAGCGCGTTGAAGGAAAGCAAGCTGGATATGGTTGTTGCCGGTACCGCAGACGCCGTTTTGATGGTGGAGTCAGAGGCACAGGAGCTGACCGAAGATCAGATGCTGGGTGCCGTGCTGTTTGCGCATCAGGAAATGCAGACGGTCATCAAGGCCATTAACGAGCTAGTTGAAGAGGCCGGTAACCCTCGTTGGGAGTGGTCAGCAGCGCCGGTTAACGAGGAGTTAAAGGCGGCTGTAGAGGCTGAAGCCAAAGGGGCGCTGGGCGAAGCCTACCGAATTACAGAGAAGGCCGCGCGCTACGATCGCGTGGGAGAAATCCGGGATGCGGTTATTGAAAAGCTCGCGGTCGATGGCGGCCCTGCACCTGAAGACGTAAAAGATCTCTTCAAGTCGCTAGAAAAGTCTATTGTTCGCCAGCGCATTATCAATGGAGAGGCGCGCATTGACGGTCGTGATAATCGCACGGTTCGGGCGATCTCCTGTGAGGTGGATGTGCTGACCAAGGCTCACGGATCCGCACTTTTTACTCGCGGTGAAACTCAGGCTATCGGTGCGGTCACTTTGGGATCGTCAAGAGATGCCCAAATCATCGACGCCCTTGAGGGAGAGCGACGAGATCCCTTTATGCTGCATTACAATTTCCCACCCTACTCAGTGGGTGAGGCAGGTCGTGTTGGTGCGACTGGTCGACGTGAAATTGGACACGGTCGCTTGGCGCGTCGCGGCTTGGCGGCGACCCTTCCTACCGAAGAAGAGTTTCCCTATACCGTTCGCGTGGTTTCAGAAATCACCGAGTCCAATGGATCCAGCTCGATGGCATCCGTGTGCGTGGGCTCCCTCGCGTTAATGGCGGCTGGTGTTCCTGTGAAGGCGCCTGTCGCTGGTATTGCGATGGGTCTGGTGAAAGAGGGTAACCAGTTTGCTGTCCTGACTGACATTCTTGGTGATGAGGATCACTTGGGTGACATGGACTTCAAGGTGGCGGGTACAGCCAGTGGTGTCACAGCCCTACAAATGGACATCAAGATTGAAGGTATCAACGAGCAAATCATGGAGATTGCTCTCGAGCAGGCCATGCAAGCTCGCCTCCACATCCTTGGACAAATGAATGCGGTGCTCGATGCGCCTCGCGAGATCGTGTCAGAAAATGCCCCCAGCATGGTTCAGATGAAAGTCGATTCCGACAAGATTCGCGACATCATCGGTAAGGGCGGCGCGACGATTCGGTCCATCACCGAAGAGTCAGGGGCAACCGTAGACATCGAGGATGATGGCACCGTCAAGGTCTTTGGTGTCACCAAGGAATCCCGCGATAAAGCGGTGGACATGATTATGGCCATTACCGCTGAGGCAGAAGTGGGCGAGATCTATGAGGGTACGGTTGCCCGCATCGTCGACTTTGGCGCTTTTGTGACCATTCTGCCCGGGAAAGACGGGTTGGTTCATATCTCACAGATTGCTGAAGAGCGGGTGGAGAATGTCACTGACTATCTCTCCGAAGGCCAGCAGGTTCGGGTCAAGGTTCTAGATGTCGATCAGCGAGGCCGCATCAAGCTGTCTATGAAGGAAGTCGATGGTGGCGACGCTGGTGACTCAGCGCCCACCGAAAACGATGAGGCAGTCTCTGAGGACGCCTGACATTTCCGAGTACGAAAAAAGCCGCGGTCTCCGCGGCTTTTTTTATGTCAAAAATTTAGCTGCACAAGCCGTTAAATAGGCGAGGACGTGGCGTTGCTGGATCAGATCACCCCGTGATTCATGCAATTAGCAATGCCTTACGATGCTGTAAGTATGATTGCTCGATCAGTGGCCATGGGATAGTTTTACTTGAAGACGGCAAATAATTTTGACTCATTTCATTGGTAGTTTTTAAGTCCTCGCTTAACGAGTCAGAGACTACCTTTATTTCTCGGAATAATCTGGTGTGGATTGAAAGATGCCTCGAATCCTGCTCCTAGAAGACGACCCAGAGCTTGCAACCTGGATGGAGACGGGTCTGGCGGACTATGGTTATACAGTTGATCACTTTTCCAGTGGTAGCCATGCCTTGGCCGCTGCTACGCAAGACGACTATGACTTGTTGGTATTGGACAGGATGGTCCCCGACATTGATGGACTAAAAGTGCTAAAAACACTGCGGGCCATGGATGACTCTACCCCGGTGTTGTTGGTTACCGCTCTATCAGGATCAAACGAAAGGGCAGAGGGATTTGAAAATGGTTGTGATGACTACATGGTGAAGCCCTTTGCCTTCTCAGAGTTAGCGGCGAGAGTAGGTTTGCTTCTTGAAAGGTCAAGTGGGAAGGAGCCAACTGTAGTCGGCACACGCTTAACGGCAGCTGACTTAACCATTGATCTCTTGTCGAGGGAGTGTCATCGCCAAGGGCAAAAAATTAGACTGACATCCACTGAATTTAAGCTCCTTGAGTACTTGATGCGAAACCCCAAGCGTCTTGTTACTCGCACCATGCTTCTTGAAAAGGTGTGGGGTTTG
>CAXPOA010000232.1:0-14094 GCA_964218505.1 Luminiphilus sp. | reverse complement strand
CATGTCATCTACCAAGCGTGTGAATCCACTCGATAGATACGCCAAGGACCTTCCCTCGGGCAGGGTGCTTTGGATAGGGCTTCGACCCAAGCGACGTGAGCCCCTACAGTCCGTGGACAGCGCGTTGGCGGTGGCTGGCATGGGTCTCGAGGGTGACCATCGCATGAAAAAAACACCCGGCTCTGGTCGACAGGTGACGGTGATCTCGAAAGAATTCATCGAGCAAATCTCAGCGTTTACCGGTATTTCCTCGATAGACCCAGCCATTCTTAGACGCAACATTGTGGTTGAGGGAATCAACCTGAATGCACTCAGACGCCAGCGCTTCAGGGTTGGAGCAGCTCTCTTTGAAGCGACTCAGCTGTGCCACCCCTGCGCCCGAATGGAGGAAGCGCTGGGGCAGGGCGGCGTAGCCGCCATGATTGGACATGGAGGGCTGTGCGCCCGCATTTTGGAGGAGGGCCTAATCCGCTTGGGTGATCCTATTACAATTGAAAGTGATACTTGAGCAGACAGGATTTTCCCCATGACCTCATCGGACGCTATTCACACTATTTACTTTCACGGCACGGGGGTTTTTAACCCCGACACCTTGGCGGCAATGCATCGGGAGTTGGATGCCGCCCTTGATAACGAGGCGATTCAGGCGGTCTTTCTGCGAGGGGAGGGGAAAAACTTTTCTCAGGGGCTGGACCTTGAGTATCTGTCAGCGAATCAGGAGATTTTCAGCCAGTTTGTTACCGATACCATGCATCTGGCGGGTCGCATGTTGGCGTTTCCCATGCCGATTGTGTCTCTGGTAAACGGGCACGCCTTTGGTCTTGGAGCCATGATCGTCTTGTCCTCAGACTACGCGGTGATGCGCAGCGACAGAGGTTTTTTCTGTTTGCCCGAGATTGATATTGGCATGACCCTGACTGTGCGGATGAATGCCTTGGTGAAAGCACGGCTATCCCAACGTGCTTTGCGTGAGACATTGCTCACTGGTGGAAGGCTCACGGGCGAGCAAGCGAGACGTCTTGATATTGTTGATGCCGTTGGAGAAGAAGCTGATTTGGAGGCTCTCGGGCTCCAGGTGGCGTCCCCGATGCTCGGCAAGCCCAGGGAGCAATTGGCGGGGTTGAAATATGGCCTCCACGAAGACCTCATCAATCTCATCTTCTCCGACGCAGACGACGGTCCTTACAAGTCCCCAGTTTTGTGGCCCCGGGTCTAAGTATTAAAAACTTTCCCAAGCCCGACGGGTATCTCAAGCCCAGGACGTAAAAGCCTCAGTTAGGAGCGCTTTGTGGTGCTAATCAATGAGGAAAGAGACATGAAGCAAATTCATTACCCCCAAGGTCTTCGAGCGGTGGCGACTCTCGCTCTGTTACTGCCAGGACTGTCTGTCGCCCAGCCCGACCCCGAGCGCTTCATCGAGCAGCTCGATACCGATGGCGACAATCTCATCAGCTACGAGGAATTTGAGCCTCCTCGCCAACGTGGAAGAGACCGGTTTGAGGGCGGTGACACCGATGGCGATGGCAACCTCAGTCGCGAGGAAATGGAAGCCCAGTTAGCCAAGCAAATTGATGAGATGACCGCGCGAGCGATTGAGCGCTTTGAAGCAGCGGATCTCGATGGCGATGGCATCGTGTCGGCAGAGGAGCGGAAGCGGGCCGGGTTTGATCGTATAGACGCTGACGGCGATGGTTATATCAGTGCAGATGAGCTGGAGGCCGCACATCGTGCGAGGAGAGACCACCATCGACCCCCGCCGAAAGGTTAACGAGCAGGCCCTGCCGTATCGTGACTGATGAAGCAGAGCTGATGGCGGCGGTAAGTGCTGGTGATGCCCAGGCCTTTGAAGTACTTGTGAGGCGTCACTTGCCTGCCATCGAGGTTTACGCCTTGCGATTTGTGGGTGATCTCAGTAGCGCTCAAGACATTACTCAAGAGGTCATGCTCAAGCTCTGGCAGCGTGCAGGGGATTACGACGCGACCAAGGCGCGGGTCACCACATGGCTCCATCGGCTCGCCCACAATGTCGCTATCGATCAGCTCCGCCGCTCTGCTAAATACGTCGATGACGCTGATCTGCCAGAGGTTGAGGCAGAACCCAATTTAATCGACGAGTCCGGCGCGCTACAGACGGCGTTGGCACAGTTGCCGCTCAATCAGCGCAACGCATTGGTGCTGACCTATTATCAAGATCTCTCTAATAAGGAAGTAGCTGAGATTATGGATCTTGGAGTACGCGCACTGGAGTCCTTGCTTGTCCGGGCCCGGGCGACGCTTAAGAAACACGTAGAGGTGAATCCATGAATGACGAGACATTGATGACTCAACAGACAGCGCAAGACATGCTGCGGGCCTATGGCGCCGCCCAGACGCAGTGGCCCGAGGAGCTGAGAGTGACACTCCGACAGGCGATTGATCGCTATCCCGAGTTAAAAGCTGTACTGGAGGAAGAGGCGATCCTCGATGGTCGATTAAATGAATTTAGGCCCGCGGTAGCGATGACTGTCGAAGGAGTGATTGCCAAAGTGAGCGCTACTGAGAGGCGATCAGAGTTGAAACCTGAGGGATGGCTCGAGAGCTTTATCGACTGGCTAGTACCCTCTGAAGATGTTGTGTGGTGGCGCGGCGCTATTACGGCTGTGGTCCCGCTTGTTATGGGTGTTTGGTTGGGATCTGCAGTGCCTGCTGATCAGGAGCAATGGGAAGGAACAGAACAGGCTTTTTTCAGCGGTTATTACGCACTGGATCTTGGAGGGATAGACAATGACTAAACGTCACTGGCTTTACTTGTTGCTTATCGGTTCTCTCGCCATCAACCTGATGGTTGCGGGTGCGTTATCTGCCAAATGGCTGCAGGAGCGACGGCCTGAACCGCCGATGGCCTGGTCCGCGCGTGACTTGCCACCTGAGACACGACAAAAGCTTCAGCCGGTCTTTGAGGAAGCTAAAACCACCGTAGCACCCCTTCGCCGCTCCTTGCGAGAGCAAGAGCGTGATCTCCGAGAGGTGCTGCGACGGGAGGACGTTGACCCAGATGCTTTGGAAAGCGCCCTGCTGGCGATGCGGGAAGCCTCTCAGGCTTATCAGCGTGAAATGCATCGTTTGGCACTGGAGGTTTTGCCGACCTTATCACCGAGAGAGCGCAGAATGGTTATGCATCAGTTAATGCCAGATCGGGGTCGGCCTTACCAGCCTCATCGACCCCAGCGGCCTGATATGCCCCCGCGATAAGCTAGGTGGCTCGCTCCCAACATCGGCTGCTGCCGGGCTAGCAAATTTTGGTCGCCAAAAAGCCACCGTCAATGGGCTATTCACGTAAGATGCGCCCATGGAGTTACTTCAGTCCATCCTGACCCCCGCAACACTCACTTTGCTAATGTCGAGTGTTCTCTTCGCTGCGCTCATGCGCGCTTTCTCGGGTTTTGGTTTTGCCATGATGGCGGTGCCGGTGTTTTCCCTTTTCCTTGAGCCTGCTGATGCGGTGGTACTCGCCGCTATTCTGACGCTCTCGGTCAGCGCACTGACCTATAAAGCCTGGTGGGGGCAATTTGATATTGGGGCTTTTATGCCCATGCTTGGTGGGTCCGTTGTTGGAACTGCAATTGGCGTGATGTTCCTGACAAGAGCATCGACCACCGAATTCCAGCTGTGGATAGGGATCACTGTTGTTTTCGCCTGCCTCTTCGTCAGTCGACTTAAACCGGGTGCCGGTAGCAACATACGCTTCTTGCCTACCGCAACTGGCGCGGCCTCCGGATTGATGAACGGCGCCTTTGCCATACCGGGCCCCCCTGTTATCGCCTACGCAATGATTTGTATCCCTGAGCCCGCCAGAAGCCGCGCGTTTCTGATGGCGTTCTTTTTTGCATCGAATGCCGTTGCCTTCGGCATGTTTCTGAATGCTGGCGTGGTGACGCCCACGCCGTTGATCCTACTAGTGGTTGCTATGCCCGTGATGATGATCGGTGATCGAGTCGGCGCCTGGCTGTTTCATCGGGTCGGTGGAGCCGCCTACCGCCCGGTCGCGTTCGTGGTGTCGATGGCACTTGGAGTTGGATTAATCGTCAAGGCGATCTGGTTTTCGGCCGCCGCCTGAGGGCGAAAGTGCAGAAGCACTACTGCTTAACGTTTGCTCTGACAATACGGGCTTTTTGGCGCTCCCAATCTCTCGCTTTTTCGGTGTCCCGTTTATCGTGCTGCTTCTTACCTGCCGCGATGCCAATAGATGCCTTGACCAGATGCCCCTTCCAGTAAAGCGCCAGACAGACACAGGTTTGGCCTTTTTGGGAAACAGCTTCATTGAGCTTTGCCAGCTCTCGTTTGTTGAGAAGAAGCTTTCTTGATCGCGTTGGCTCAGTAACAAAATGGGTGGACACGGTTTCCAGTGGGGTGATCTGTGCGTTGAGCAAAAACGCCTCGCCGTTTTTCATAAATACATAGGAATCGGTGAGCTGCGCACGTCCCGCGCGCAACGCTTTTACCTCCCAGCCCGACAGCGAAATGCCAGCCTCAAAAGTATCCAGAATGTGATAATCGAACCTGGCGCGCTTGTTCTGCGCGATCGTGTTGTCCGACGCTTTCTTTTTAGATTTGCTCATAAGGTGCATTATACGGGTCGAGGCAGCTAAGGATGTATTTTTGTGCTGGATGACAACGTACCCAAGCCCTGGCAGGGCCAGACAACGCTGGTCTTCGCGCTCGCGGCAGCGGCGATGGGGTTGGGGAATATTCTGAGACTGCCGTTTTTAATGGGGGAGCATGGGGGCGCGCCCTTTTTTCTTGCCTATGTAGTAACCGTCTTCTTGGTGGTAGCGCCCTTGCTCGCCGCAGAGGTCATGCTAGGGAGTCACGGCAGGGGATCGCCTATTGGGGCAATTCGCTGGGCAAGTGATCAGGCAGGCCGATCCCACTATTGGTCGTTGCTGGGCGTAGGCCAGGCGTTTTTAGCGCTAGCACTGCTTGTTTTATTGGCGCTGCTCGCGAGCTGGATGATCGACGTCGCTGTGGCGCTTAATCGACAAGAGCTCTCTGCAGCGAGTGGACTGGAAGTCGCTGAATACTTCGGACAGTTAACTCAAATGGGTCATCCAAGCCTCCAATGGCCCGTGTTGGCCGCGGCGGTTATCGCCGCCGCCCTCGGGCCCCAGTATGCGATGGCGGTGATCGGGTGGCTGGTACTTCCTGTTATGGTGGTTGGTCTTCTGAGCGTGGTGCAGTACGCCGTGGGCGCTGGTGATCTTGCGGCGGCGGGCAACTATTTGTTTGCAGCCGACTACGAAAATGTTGAGCAAACCGGGGTTTTTCTTGGGGTCTTCAGTGGCTTGTTAACTGCCGGCGCGGGGTTGGGCATTGGTAGCTGTTTCGGTGCCCACGCGCCCCGGAATTTGCCGTTTCTCCGATCGGTTATCGCCGCATTGGTTCTTGATACGGCGGGGGTCATTCTCGTGGCGATTGCGCTGATTCCTTTGTTAGAGACTGCCAACGTCCTGCCAGACCAAGGGCTTGGTTTTCTCTTTATTGGTGTGCCCTATGCCTTCGCCAATCTCCCTCTCGGCGAGGTCTATGGACCGATCTTTTTTGGCGTTGCTGCACTTGCATGTTTTGCCACGATGGTGGCGCTGATGGAGCCCATCATCATGATCTTGCGGCGGGAGCTGAATCTTTCGAGGGGGATAGCCTCGCTCTTGACCGGCTGCCTCGTTTTTCTCGTGATTTGGATGTTGCCCTTGTTTGAATCAGTGACAGACCTTGTCAGTCGATTAATTGATTCTGGTGTCTTAGCCATAATGTTGTTGCTTGGGCTTTTTGTGGGTTGGCAGCTTCCGAGGCCGGTGGTTCGGGGAGAGATGTATCGGGAACCTCCCTGGCTATTTGTTGTGTGGTGGTATTTGCTGCGATTTGTTGTGCCCGCTGTGCTAACGGTCATCCTTTGTATTCATATCTTTACTGTCTGAGTTCGGGGGAGGCATTCGGCTTTCTTGAGGTAGACTCTTGATATGACAGTGATTGATCGCAGCGCGTTATTGCCTCACAGTGCGGAGAAACTCTACGACCTCGTTGCTGACATTGAGGCTTATCCTCAGTTTTTAAATGGTTGTGTTGGGTCGGAAATACTCGCTCGGAGTGAAGCTACGGTCACCGCCAGGCTGTCGCTATCTCGCGCTGGCTTCAGCCAAAGCTTCGTGACAGAAAATGTCATGACGCCTTATGAGCAGATTGAATTGACACTGGTTGATGGTCCCTTTGAAAAATTCGCCGGCCGCTGGAATTTTACGGCCCTCGCACCCGATGCCTGCAAGGTATCCCTGTCTTTGGCCTTTACCCTGCGCAGTGGTTTAATAGGCGCCGCGGCCGGGCGACTGTTCGATCGTGTCGCTCTGGATTTGGTCGATGCAGTCGTGGCGCGGGCAGAAGTGATTTACGGAAAAGGATCAGTATGAGTGAGCTCATCTCTGTAGAAGTTGCCTACGCACTGCCCGATAAACAATTGATAAAGAGTCTCGAAGTCCCTCCGGGTACGAGCGCGATGGAAGCGGTACGTCTATCTGGTATTGATGCTGAGTTTGAGGAGTTGTCTCTGGAGCAGCCCTTGCAGCTCGGCATTTTTGGTAAAGCAGTCAAGGCCGACCAGTCACTGCAAGCAGGGGAGCGGGTGGAGATCTACCGGCCTCTGCAGGTTGATCCAAAAGAGGTCAGAAAACGCCGAGCAGCGGAGGCAAAGGAGCGCCGAGCTGCAGAAGAGGGCCCCTAGGCTTCCTCGCTTCCTGTCTCATCCTCCTCTGCGTTCATATCGGGGTCTGTTGCACCCCAGTCGGGGGCGTCGGGCCCTTCCACGCGGATTAAGGCATCCCCTTCGAAGATGACAGTGAGTTGGCTCTCAGCAAGGGTTTTGGCGCCGTTGCGGTTGATGTAGCGGTAGTCCCAGCGGTTCTCGTTAAACGTGTCCTCGATGAGGGGTGTGCCCATCACAAAGCGCACCTGCCGACGCGTCATGCCGGGTTTTAGCTGTTCCACCATTTCGGGAGTCACAATATTCCCTTGTTCAACATCAATCTTGTAGACCCCGGGGAAACCAAAATTACCGCAGCCGGCGAGAATGAGCGACAGCCAGACAAGGGAGGCAACAAGAGGAAAACGGCGAAAGGGCATGGGCCTTGGGTTCCACAGCTACACGAAGGCTGGCATCATACCCCAGATTGTTCCCGAGCGAGAGCTGCCCATGCCCAGTGAAAATGTTGAATTACGCCGTGCAGGCCTCAAAGTCACGCTGCCCAGAATCAAGATCTTGCAAATTCTTGAATCCACCGCAGCCAGTGCTGAGCATTTGAGTGCAGAGGATGTTTATCAGCGTCTCAGAGATATGGGGGAAGATGTGGGCTTGGCGACGGTATACCGGGTCCTGACACAGTTTGAGACCGCGGAGCTAGTGACTCGGCACAATTTTGAGGGGGGACACTCGGTATTTGAACTTGCCTCCGACGATCACCACGATCACATGGTCGATGTCGACACAAACGATGTGATTGAGTTCTATGATGAGGTGATCGAGAAGCGGCAGCATGAAATCGCTGAAGAGCAAGGCTTCGAGATCATTGACCATTCGCTGGTGCTGTACGTCAGAAAAAAGGACTAAGGCCCGGGCTGAGCCCCGGACAGGGTT
Source organism: Luminiphilus sp. (assembly GCA_964218505.1). Classification (GTDB taxonomy): domain Bacteria; phylum Pseudomonadota; class Gammaproteobacteria; order Pseudomonadales; family Halieaceae; genus Luminiphilus. Next base: position 6,434 of record CAXPOA010000232.1, on the reverse strand, counting down.
GCACCTCGGCCGTCTAGGTATAGCGTTTAGGGATAGGGAGTTCAGACCACTCGCTAGTAGCAATCAGGAGATTGCCTAGGACGCTTCTAAAATCTCTTTTGCGTGGCTTCGCGTGTTGTCGGTGATTTTTAGCCCCCCCAACATGCGTGCAATTTCCTCAACACGATCCTCATTGCTGAGAGTCTGCAGTGATGTTGCAACACTCTTATCGTCCCCTGACTTGCTCACTCGAAGCTGCTGATGCCCCTTTGCCGCGACTTGGGGTAGGTGGGTCACGCACAGCACCTGTACGCGCTCAGAAAGGGTTTTTAGAAGCCCGCCTACAACCTCGGCAACTGCACCACCAATACCGACATCAACCTCATCAAATATCATGGTGGGTGCGGTCGCGCTATCAGCCGCTGCTACCTGTAGGGCGAGACTGATGCGCGATAGCTCGCCGCCGGACGCAATTTTTGCGAGTGGGCCGGGACTACTGCCCGGGTTGGTGCTGATCAGAAACTGCACCGATTCGGCGCCGCTCGGGTGAACTTCAGATCCCCGAGAGTCCAGGTCAATGACGAACTGGCAGCGCTCCATAGCCAGCGAATCAAGAACAGACATCACCCGTTTAGCGAGGCTTGTAGCCGCCTTTTTGCGCGCTGAGGATAGTTTTTTGCTGGCAGTGCGATAGGCGGAGAGCGCATCGCTAATTGCCGTTTCGAGAGCCTCAAGCTGTGCATCATCGGCTTGAAGCTCCGCCAGTTCGGCACTGAGTCGGGGAAGTAGATCGTGAAGCTGCTCAGGCATGACCCGGTGCTTTCGGGCGAGATCATAAATATGGTCGAGGCGACTGTTCACCTCGTTCAGGCGACTCGGATCAAGCTCCAGCTTGTCGGTGTACCGATCGAGCTCGAGTCTGGCCTCGTTCAGCTGAATGTCGGCACTCGCAAGCATGTCACGGATATTGTTGACCTGCACTCCCTCGTGGCGGTCATCACTCATCAGTTGCTTGACCTTTGATAGCTGTTCCCCAAGGGACTCACAGCCCTCTGAACAGGCTCCTGCACTTTCCAGTAAGAAACCGGCATTGCTCAGCTGACGCTGCTCGGTCTCTAGTTCAAGGAGTTCGCTGTCGCCCAAGCTTAGCTCTTCCAACTCACCCACCTGATAAAGCAGGAGCTCTCGTTTGGCGTTGTCTTCCGCGCTACGATTTTTCAGGCGGTCAAGTTTGGCACTGAGCTCAAGATAGTCTCGGGCGTGGGCTGCGACGCCGGCCGCAAGATCTGTTGCCGCCGCATAGTCGTCAAGGAGCGTTCGCTGGCTTTCTTTGCGCAAAAGTGACTGGTGGGCGTGTTGAGAGTGAATATCCACCAGCAGTTGGCCCAGTTGCGCGCAGTCTGCCAGCGTGGCCGGCGTGCCGTTGATGAACGCTTTTGAGCGGCCGTCGGACCCTATTACGCGGCGCAGCAAGCAATCAGGAGCGCCTGCGTCGAGCTCTCTCTCTTCTAGCCATACTTTTGCGTCCGGGATTTGTTCAAGATCAAAGGTAGCACTGATATCGGCACGTTTTGCTCCGGGCCGGACTGCCCGAGCATCAGCGCGGTCCCCAACGCAGAGCCCAAGAGCGTCCAACATGATCGATTTGCCAGCCCCGGTTTCCCCTGTAATAGCGGTCATCCCGGCCTCCAGATCGAGGTCGAGGGACTCAACAATGGCGTAATCGCGAATGACGATCTGTTTGAGCATGAGTCTTCCGGAGACTTTTCTGTTTTATAGCGTACTCTATCTAGTGGGGGAAAGGTCTTAAGCAGTTCTTTGTCCGCTCTGCAGGCTGTGGTAATAATGGAGCCTCAACACTAGCAGGGCCACTATGACCAACGACAAGCTTTCAACTCGCGCCACGGATCTCCTGAGAACCCTTGTAGAAATGCATATTCGGGATGGCCAGCCCGTTGGATCCAAGACCCTGCATGCCCAAACCGAGCTCGCTGTGAGTCCGGCAACCATCCGTAACATTATGGCTGATCTCGAGGACCGAGGTTTTCTCGCATCACCCCATACCTCTGCGGGACGCATCCCGACCGCGCAAGGCTACCGATTTTTTGTCGACTCGCTGCTGCAGGTCCAGCCTATTGAGGAGCAGGCTGTTCTGGCTCTCAGGGAAGAGTTGAATCCTAATCGCAGTGCCAAGGATTTGGTTCACTCCGCCTCGTCTCTGCTCGCTCAAATTACCTCTCAGGCGGGCATTGTCACCGTGCCTCGTCCGGCGCTTAACCAGCTGCGACAGGTCGAATTTTTGCCGCTGTCGGAAAACCGCGTTTTGGTGATTCTTGTGGTTAATGAACGCGAAGTTCAAAACAGGGTGATCGAGCTCCAGCGCCCGTTAACTGAGGCACAGCTAAAAGCGGCAGCAGATCTCATCAATCAGCGCTACGCGGGAGCGGATCTCGGTGAAGTAAAGGCGCGATTGGTACAGGAGATGGCCGAGGCCAGGGCGCGGATCGATGAATATATGACAGCGGCCCTAGATTTGGCCAATCGGGCGCTTGAAGAGGAAGGTGACGGCCAAGAGTACGTGGTCGCTGGGGAAAATTTCCTTCTGGGTCAGGCCGGTCCAGAAGATATGAGCAAGCTTCGTGAGCTGTTCGATGCTTTCGAGCGAAAGCGCGATTTATTGGAGCTTTTGGAGCGATCCTATCGGGCCCAGGGTGTCCAAATATTCATTGGGGAAGAGGCCGGCTATGACGTCTTTGGAGACTATTCTGTAGTCACTGCCCCCTACGCTCAGGGGAGTCGAACCCTAGGGGTTTTGGGCGTCATTGGGCCCACTCGGATGGCATACGAGCGAGTTATACCCATGGTCGATGTCACTGCCCGTATGCTGAGCGCGGCACTCTCTCGCTAAAACACCGCTTTATCTCCCGACCGGGTTGAAAAACACCTTTCCAGCCCCCAATTCCCCGTCAAAGACCTGATTTGGCAGCCTATTCGTGCTGACCAGTCTACTTTATTGCTACCGATGAGGATGACGGGATGGCCGATCCAAAGCCAGAAAATAACCAAGAACTTGAGAGCGATGAGCTTGAAGCCGCTACGGGCGGCGAGGCGGACATTGACGAAGCCAGCGCTGAGGGAACCGAGTCCCCGGAGGAGGAGCTGAGTCTTGAGGAGATGGTGGCCAAATTAGAAGTCGATCTCGCCGAGGCACAGGATTCAGCTCTTAGAGCTCAAGCGGACGCCGCCAACGTTCAGCGCCGTGCCGAGCAGGAGATAGACAAGGCACGAAAATTTGCTCTTGATCGGTTCGTCGGCGAGCTTCTGCCTGTGGTGGACAACATGGAGCGTGCCCTGTCTGCAGCGACCGACAGTGGCGCTGAGGCGTCGATTACCGAGGGCCTTGAGCTGACTCTGAAGAGCTTTATGGACGCCTTGAAAAAGAGTGGCGTAGAAATCGTAGACCCTCAAGGGGAACCTTTTGATCCGCAACTTGCTCAAGCAATGAGCATGGTGGAGAACCCCGATGTGGAACCCAATACGGTTATCGCGGTAATGCAAAAAGGGTACACCTTGAACGGGCGTTTGGTGCGGCCGGCGATGGTTATGGTGAGCAAGACAGCCGAATAAAAACCCTACAAAAAGTCTTGAAATAGGTTTTGCAAACCCCATTTAAAGAATCAAGTACATACACCAGGCCAGGATGCCGGTGAAAGGAGAACATCATGGGTAAGATTATTGGAATCGACTTGGGAACAACTAATTCCTGTGTATCGGTACTCGAGGGTGGAAAAGCTCGGGTCATTGAAAATTCGGAAGGCGGTCGCACCACGCCGTCTATCGTCGCCTATACAGACGATGGCGAAGTTCTTGTGGGTCAATCCGCCAAGCGTCAGGCGGTAACCAATCCAACCAACACCTTGTTTGCGGTGAAGCGTTTGATTGGCCGACGATTCGAGGATGACGTTGTGCAGAAGGACATCAAGATGGTGCCCTACAGCATCGTCAAGGCAGACAATGGTGACGCCTGGGTTAAGGTAAAAGACAACTCGATGGCGCCCCCGCAGGTTTCTGCAGAAGTCCTTCGTAAGATGAAGAAGACCGCAGAAGAGTTTCTGGGTGAGCCCGTCACTGAGGCGGTAATTACCGTTCCTGCCTACTTCAATGATTCACAGCGCCAGGCGACCAAGGATGCCGGCAAGATCGCAGGCCTCGAGGTGAAGCGAATAATCAACGAGCCGACTGCGGCCGCATTGGCCTATGGAATGGACAAGGCGCAAGGTGATCGCACCGTGGCGGTTTACGACCTTGGTGGCGGTACCTTCGATATCTCGGTGATCGAGATCGCCGAAGTCGATGGAGAGCATCAGTTTGAAGTTCTTGCAACCAACGGGGATACGTTTCTCGGTGGAGAAGATTTTGACCTGCGCCTCATCGAGTTTCTGGCCGATGAGTTCAAGAAAGAGAATGGCATTGATTTGCACAATGATCCGCTGGCGCTGCAGCGACTGAAAGAAGCTGCAGAGAAAGCCAAGATCGAGCTCTCGAGCTCTCAGCAGACCGAGGTCAACCTGCCTTACATCACGGCTGACGCGACGGGTCCAAAGCACCTGGTCGTGAAGCTATCTCGCTCCAAGCTGGAGTCTTTGGTGGAGGATCTGGTGAAGCGGTCTCTCGAGCCGGTCAAGACTGCTCTCGCGGACTCTGGTCTATCACCGTCTGAAATTCAGGACGTCATTCTGGTGGGCGGACAAACCCGGATGCCAATGGTGCAAAAGGCCGTTGCTGACTTCTTTGGCAAGGAGCCACGCAAGGACGTCAACCCGGATGAAGCTGTTGCCATGGGTGCGTCGATTCAGGGTGCCGTCCTCTCTGGCGACGTTAAAGACGTGTTGCTCCTGGATGTCACGCCATTGACCCTCGGTATCGAAACCATGGGAGGCGTCGCCACGCCACTGATTGAGAAGAACACCACGATTCCTACCAAGAAATCTCAAGTGTTCTCGACGGCAGAGGACAATCAGACTGCGGTAACCATTCACGTGGTTCAAGGTGAGCGCAAGCAGGCGGGACAGAACAAGTCGCTGGGTCGATTCGATTTGGCTGATATTCCGCCCGCGCCTCGAGGCGTGCCTCAAGTCGAGGTGACTTTCGACCTTGATGCCAACGGTATCTTGAATGTCTCCGCTAAGGACAAAGCCACGGGCAAGGAGCAGTCGATTCGTATCACCGCTTCTGGCGGTTTGTCCGAGGAAGAGATAGACAATATGGTTCGCGATGCCGAGGCAAACGCCGAGGCGGACAAGAAGTTCGAAGAGCTCATTACCGTACGGAACACCTGTGACGGGATGATCCATGCTGCGAAGAAGACCCTCGAAGAAGCTGGCGAGCACTCGACTGTCGATGAGCGCGCTGCTATCGAGGCGGCCATCAGCGAGGCAGAGGAAGCCATGAAGGGTGAAGACAAGGACGCCATCGAGGCTGCGACTGCCAAAATCACCGAGGCTACCGGCCCGGTAGCGCAGAAGATGTACGCCGCTCAGGAGGCGTCAGGTGCCGATGCGGCAGGTGCCAGTGCTGGGGATGCCCAAGCAGAGTCCGACGATGGTGATGTGGTGGATGCGGAATTCGAGGAAGTCAAAGACGACGCGAAGCCATAATGGTGTGGTCCATGGGGATCCCGTGGACCACTTATTCACCATCCGGGTCCGGGTGTAACGTGTTAAGTTCAGCGCGGGCTAGAGAGGCCCGCGTATTTTTTTAAGGGCGTCTGTCGTCCCAAACAGGCTGGAGAACCATGTCCAAGCGCGATTACTACGAGGTGCTCGGAGTCGAGCGATCAACGTCAGAGGCCGATATCAAGAAGGCATATCGGCGTATCGCGATGAAGTACCACCCGGATCGTAATCCTGATGACGCCGACGCGGATGCCAAGTTTAAAGAGGCAACCGAAGCCTACGACGTCTTGATGAATAAAGAAAAGCGGTCGGCTTATGATCAGTTTGGTCATGCGGGCGTTGACTCTCAGATGGGAGGCGGCTTCCAGGGCGGCGGTAGTTTCAGTGATATTTTCGGCGACGTCTTTGGGGATATTTTCGGCGGCGGGGGCGGTCGCCAACAGGGTCCCCAGCGTGGCTCTGATTTGCGCTACACCATGGAGGTTTCCCTTGAAGAAGCGGTGCGCGGCGCGACCAAGGAAATTCGCGTTCCAACTCTGCAGCACTGCGACACCTGTAATGGCAGCGGTGCCAAACCCGGTACCAGCCCGGTTACCTGTGGGAGCTGTGGTGGTGCGGGTCAAGTCCGCATGCAGCAAGGTTTTTTTCAGGTTCAGCAAACCTGTCCCAAGTGCCGCGGTCTCGGTAAGACCATTTCGGATCCATGCCGGGATTGTCGTGGGCAGGGCCTCGTTGAAAAGACCAAGACACTGTCCGTAAAAGTCCCGCCGGGAGTTGATA
>CAXPOA010000231.1:0-5117 GCA_964218505.1 Luminiphilus sp. | reverse complement strand
AAGCTAATAGTTCCCCAGTACAGACGACTGCTGGGCAGCGTTGCCAGCAAAGTCGCTAGTGATGTCGGGTTTAATCGCGGCATAGATGATGGGATCCCCAAGCATAAATCAGACCCGTAGCGGTCCGGAGCCGGTTTCTAACGAAGTGCTACCGGATCTCAGGTAGTGTACGAAATGTATGCCCTGCCAAACAGTTAGTAATTCACGACAATCGGTCCACCCAGTGTGTCACGCTGGCAAAGAGGCCTTAAACTAGACGTTCAACTAGTTTTTACCCTCTCCGGGTGTCATTAATAGGAAAAACACTATGCGAGCCAAACTCGTCTCTCTAGCAGCTCTTTCAGCGCTACTTGTCGTTGCGTCTCCATCAACCCTTGCGGCCAAGGCGGGCCAGAGTGCCACCATCCAGTACGGCAAGGCGATTGGCAAACAACAGGTCGATCTCAACAGCGCCGTCCCCAAGGGCGCCGTGGTAGGCGGTGCGCTGGGTCTTGCCAGTGCCAGCGGCAAGAGCAGCAAGAAAAAGGCGCGCAATGCGTTGATAGGCGCTGCAGCGGGTGGTGCCATAGCGGGCAGTGCTCAGGGCAGCACAAAGGGCATGCTCTACACGATTGATCTAGGGCCTAACGGTCAAGCGCAGGTGGTGACTGACCAGACCGAGATTGTCCCCGGAGACTGCGTGGCTTTTGAAAAAGCCGGAGAGACGGCGAACATTCGACGGGTATCCGCCTCCTACTGTGAGCCTGCTAATGCCGCCGCGATTGCCGCAGTCGCTGAGCAGAATGAAGCCGAGGCGGATCAGTGCTACGAAGCGAAACAAATGGTAGTCAACGCCCAAACTGCAGAAGAGTTTGAATTCGCCAAGGTCAAGATGGAGTTTCTCTGCAACGATTGACCTGTTGTTTTAAGCAGCTTTCCCTCAGGGCGACTGTTTGTCGCCCATCTTCATCGAAGCCAGCACTAGCAGCCCAGCAAAGATGCCCAGATTTTTCACGAAGTTCTGCGCCTCACGCTCGGGGTTAACCCCTTCGTAGACGTTCCAGAAGTCGTGAAGGTTTACGTTGATCAGCAGAACCATCGCGGCGAGCCCCAGGGCGGCGATCAGAACCTGACGGTTCACCAGCAAGCAGATACCGCCAATAATCTGAAATGCACAGGCTGTGGCGAGCAGCACCGTTATTAATGGCATCTGGTGGGTGTCCATCAGGGCGACATGGCGATCCCAGTCCAGAAACTTCGCTGCACCTGGCAAAAGAAAGTAGAGGCCCAAAAGGCTTCGTCCCACGAAAAGAGGAGTGTCCTTTAACAGGCTTCTGGCTTTATCGGGCTGCACTGGCAAAGTCTCCCTTACCTTATAAACAGTGGATTCTAGGGCGACGGTAGCACGACCCCCTTTAAAGGCGAGAAAAAGTTGGGGGTGGGGCGCTTGGAAATCCCGCTAGGTAGCTGCTGTGACTGCGTTTGAGCAACATTTTAGGTGTGAAATATTTGGTTGCGTGAAACAGTCGCGATTGGCATCATAGCGTCGAAACCTGAACAAAACGCATACAAAAAGCGGGTTCTCAACCACTCAACTCCATACCGAGACGATGATTATGAAAAAGAGCAATGCATTAGGTCTTTTGAAGCATCCCCTAGCCTTGGCTTGTGCAACGGCTTGTATTGCCTTGCCAACCCATGCCCAAGAGGGTGGCCTTGAAGAGGTGATCGTGACCGCTACCAAGCGTGCCCAATCACTGCAAGAAGTCGGCATGTCCGTGACAGCGATATCCGAGAAGGATATTGAGAACATGGGTATCGACAGCTATCTGGATTTTGCCGTGAGAATCCCCAACCTGGGTACCTCGTTCCAGTCAGATGGTCGGTTCGATGCCAACTCACCCGCGCTGCGCGGCGTTTTTGGAAGCGGCGATAAGTCCTCTTCTGCGACGACCGGTTTTTACATTGACGATGTGCCTGTCACCGCGGCGCTGCAGCCTCGTGTACTTGATCTCGAGCGCATCGAGGTGCTTCGCGGTCCTCAGGGATCACTTTACGGCGCGCGCTCGATGGGCGGTACGATTCGCCTGATTACCCAGCAGCCTGATCTTGAGGAGAGTTCAGGAGCGGTTCACGTGGCGATGTCGTCAGTGAGTGATGGTGGCGAGAACTACAACTTTGATGGCCACATCAATGTGCCGTTGGTTGAGGGTCGGGCTGGCTTGCGAGTCGCGGCTTACTACGGGTCTATTTCGGGTATTTACGACCGTGTCTACGACCCAACCTGGTTCAACTACCAGACCGGTGAGGAAGTGCTCGGTACAACACCCGCGTTTGCGCGCAATGAAGACGTGGACGACGAGGACTACTACGGTGGCCAAATCTCATTGAAGTGGATGGCCACTGATAATCTGTCTATCACCCCCAAGTTCATGTATCAGAAAATTGAAGCGGATGGCCTGCCGTTTGCGGATATCGATGCAGAGAATATGGAGACCCCGCGTTACTTTGATTCAGAGGAGCCGGGTGAAGACGAGTGGTGGATCGGAAGCGTTGTGATCAACTGGTCGATGAACGGTGGCGATCTCACCTCAACGACCGCTTACTACGAGCGCGATGTTTCCGAGTTTGAGGAAGAGCATACCTTCCTCGACTTCATCTACGGTGCTGCGGTGGGCATTCCCATCACACCGCTGGAGTCGACTCTTGAGACAACGTCGGAGTACGAGAACTTCACTCATGAAACCCGCTTCACCAGCAGCAACGACGGCCCCTGGAACTACACCGTGGGTATCTTCTACGCGGACGGTGAGTTTATTCGGGGTTATCCACCGGCGCTGCAGCCTGGCGCTAACGCCGCCCTTGATGCCGCGCTGGGGATCCCAGCCCCGGGATCGGCGGGCATTGTCCCCGGTGATTTGATTTACATCACCAGTCAGCCTGAAGAGGTTGAAGAGCTGGCGATCTTTGGCGAACTGACCTGGGATGTCACTGATCGTTTAGCCCTGACCGCTGGTGGCCGCTGGTATGACACCGAAGTGAAATTTAGTTCGGCGTCGGATGGTTTTGCTAACGGGGGTCCGAGTGAGTTCTCGGGAGATCAGTCCGAGAGTGGCTTCAACCCCAAGGTCATGGCGGCTTACGACATGTCCGACGACGTTAACTTCTACGCCAGCGCTGCCAAGGGTTTCCGAATTGGTGGTGTTAACGGTCAGATTTCACCCACCCTGTGTGGCGATGAACTGGATCGTGTAGGACTCGACCCCGATTCATTGCGCACCTACGACTCCGACGATCTGTGGAGTTACGAAGTGGGTGTGAAGTCGACCCTTGCGAACAACACGGTATCGTTGAACGCCGCCGCGTTTTTCATTGACTGGCAAGACGCCTTGCAGGTGCAGCGACTGGCTTGTGGTTTCCAGGTGGATGCCAATATCGGCGATGTCGAGAGCACCGGTTTTGAAGTCGAGCTTTCAGCAGCACCCATCGACGGTCTGACCATTGACTTAGGTGTTGGTTACACCTCGACAGAAGTGGTGAGCCCCGCCGGCTCTGGCTTCCCAAGCTACGAGAAAGGTAAAGAGCTGCACGGCATTCCTGATTGGACGGCCACTGGCTCCGTGCAGTATGTATTCCCGGCCTTCAGCGCCTGGGATGTTCGTCTCCGTGCAGATGGCAACTACTACGGAGACAGCACCAGCTTCAACAACGGTACCGTGGTTGATCGCGACAGCTGGTCGGCCCTCAATCTGCGGGCAGGCCTGCTCAACGAGAGCTGGGATCTGACGCTGTTTGCGGATAACGTCACCGACGAGCGCGCTAACCTGGCAGACAACCGCTCAATTGCGGCGGAAATGCCCGGACGGCCTCGCATCGTGACCAACCGACCACGCACCATTGGTGTTGAGGCGCGCTATCGCTTCTAAGCGGTGTGCACAGTGTTCGAGAGGGGCGCTTGGCGCCCCTTTTTCTTTTTAGCTCCTATAAAAACAGGAGAATCAAAGGTTTGAAAAGAGGCGAACCCACATGACGAGCTATGTCCCGCTTTGGGGATTTATCATTCTCATGGTCAGCACACCCGGACCCGCTAATTTGTTGTTGATGTCAGCGGGTGCTCAGTGGGGGTATCGTCGGAGTCTTCCGTTTTTATCGGGATTGGTCGTGGGCAAATTGGCCCTTAATGTAGCCATGGCCCTTGGCTTTATGGCGGTCCTTCTCAACTCCCCCAGAGTACTGACGACCTTGTCGTGGGTATCCGCTGGCTATATGGCCTATCTCGCTTTGCGCCAGTGGACACCCGCTAAGGAGAGTAGCGAGCCAGCTAACTCGTTGGGTTTTCTGCAAGGCCTCGTGGTTCATCCCCTCAGCCCAAAAACATGGATGATGACCACTCTGGCGTTTTCCCAGTTCGCGCCGACCTTTCCCACAGAGATCGAACGGCTTGCGGTGGTGCCTCTGAGTTTTCTATTTTTTCAGGTGTTGTTCCACTCGATCTGGTGCCTGGCGGGCGCCGCACTTGGCCGGATCATCACCCGCAGCCTGTGGGTGCACCGGGGACTGGTTTTGCTGACCCTTGTGGTAATAGCCTGGGTTCTCATGATGTAGCCCTGTAGCCCCCTAAGCGAGTTTTAAAAGCATCTCTTTCTCATAGGGGTGCAGTTGCTCAAGTCCCCCCGCCTGAACCTTGTTGGCCCAGTCGGGGTTGGCGATCAGTGCACGGCCCACCGCAGCGAGATCGAATTCTTCCTTTTCGAGAGAGTCCAGCAGACGATCGATGCTTGCAATATCGCCACCGCTGAAGAAGCCCTCGCCGGGTTCGGGGATGAAGTCCTTATCGAGGCTGATGCTGCCTACGGTGATCGTGGGTTTGCCTGTTAGCTTCTTGGTCCACCCGGCAAGATTCAGATCACTTCCCTCAAACTCGGGCTCCCAGAAACGTCGCTGAGAGCAGTGGAATAAATCCACGCCCGCGTCGACCAGCGGCTCCAGAAAGCTGGCAAGTAGCTCGGGGGTTTCCGCGAGACGTGCCGTGAAATCCTGCTGCTTCCACTGGGAGTAACGCAGGATGATGGGGAAGTCACTGCCAACAGCTGCGCGACTTGCGCGGACGATTTCGGCGACGAAGTTGCCACGCTGAG